>NZ_JBFAMR010000013.1:0-140816 GCF_040656595.1 Actinoplanes sp. NPDC049802 | reverse complement strand
GTCCTCGTTGTACTTCGAAGGGCGGGGCACCGGGACATCCTTCCCCCAGACCGCTGTCTGGTTTCAAGGTGTCCGGCTCGAAGGTGGAACCTCAGTGGTGAGCAAGACCGAGATCCTGGACGAGGTCTGGGCCGCGGCCTACGACGGCGACCCGAACATCATCGAGGTCTACATCCGGGCACTGCGCCGCAGCATCGACGTGCCGTTCGCCGTGCGGAGCATCGAAACGGTCCGGGGTGCTGGCTACCGGTTGGTGGATGGCCATGCGTAGGCCCCGGCTGCCGAAACTCGCCGCAGTGCGGGTCCGGACGGCGGCCGCGGCGGCGCTGGCGGCCGCGCTCTGCCTCGGCGGCGGGGCACTCTGGCTGCGTCACGCGATCTACGCCAACAGCGTGGCGGCGTCCATCGTGACTGCGCAGTCGCGAGCCCTCGCCATCGCTTCGACCTACGAAACACCAGCGGCAAGGGTCAACGCGGACCTGGGTACCCTGGCCATCCGGTCCTCGGACTTCGACGATCCCGAGTCGAATCCGGGCCGGCTTGCCGACGCCTACCGAAAGTACAAGACATACCAATTTCCGTATTTCGGTTCGGATGCGGTCAACTACGTCGTCGTCGACAACCACGGCACGGTGTTGGAAGCGCAGGATCAACTGGCCTATTACCTCCGCGAAGGCGGCCTGACGCTCCCCGCCTCACCACCGCAATCGCGCGAGTTCGTGTTTCCTCGCGTCAGCGTTCTACTGCGACCGGCGAGCAGCGGCCAACCCGGGCAACTCGACGGGCGAACCGTCACCCTGGTGGCCTACAACACCTACAACCCCGGCGCATCGGGGCTCGACGCCAAAGATGTCAAAGCCACCGTCTATGTACTCGTCTCACCGCTCGATGCCGAGGCCGTCGTGGCGCCGGTCGACCATTGGCTGTACCGCGGGCTGCCCGCCGCGGTCCTGTTCGTCGCCACGGTCGCCTGGTGGGCGGCGGGACGCGCGCTGCGCCCGGTGGAGCGGATGCGGGCCGAGTTGGCACGCATCACCGCCGTGGACATAAGCGGCCGGGTGCCTCAACCACGCACCGGCGACGAGATCGCCCGCCTGGCGGAAACAATGAACGCGACCCTCGACCGGCTCGCTGAGGGGGCCGAGCGGCAGCGCCGGTTCGTCGCCGCCGCAGCCCACGAACTGCGCAGCCCGCTGGCCGGCCTGCGCAACACCATCGAGGTCGCCCTCGTACACGGCGACACCGCCGACCTGGAAGTGCTGAGCCGCGCCACCAAGCGGCTGCAGTCGCTCACCGACGACCTACTGCTGCTCGCGCGCCTGGAGCGAGCGGCGCCGGCCACCGCGACGCCGGTAGACCTCGCCGCAATCGCCGAGGAACTCGCCAGCGAGCGACGCTATCAGGTGCCGCCGGACGAGCGTTTCACCGTGCTGTCCGAGGAACCCGCACTGGTGATCGGGCGCGAAGAGGAACTCGCCAGAATGCTGAGAAACCTTTTGGAGAACGCTTCCCGGTACGCCCGTGACCGCGTGGTCGTGACCGTCGCGCAAGCCGAGCCCTGCCTCGTGCGGGTCGAGGTCCGCGACGATGGTCCCGGCATTCCCGCGCCGGATCGGGAGCGGGTCTTCGAACGGTTCGCCCGCGTCGACGAGGCCCGCGACCGCGGCCACGGCGGCGCCGGGCTCGGCCTGGCCATCGCCCGCGACATCGCCGTACGCCACGGCGGCCGTCTGTACGTGGCCGACGTCGCCGACGGCGCCTGCCTCGTCGCCGAACTGCCGCAGTCACCGCGCACTTGACGATTGTTCAGACCATCCGCAGGTTGTCACCGCGCTGAGACCCGGACGATCGAGCAATGGTGGCGCGGCCAGCCGCCCGCGAGCTACCTCTACGACCGTGAAGGGGACGAGCGATGGGGGGCTACAAGGCGCGCCCCGGCATCGCGATGGTCCGGATCGACCAGCCGAATGCCCCTTGAGCGGCACGGACGACGACCAGCCGCGAATCGATCAATGCCTGCGAGGGCGTACGGCTGAGAGCGTCACGACAGTCGATCGACAACCAGCATTCCTCAACGGTGAGAAGGGCCTGCCCGTCAAGTGAGTACGACGGTCCGCGTGCTCGGCAACAGGACGGCAGGCAGGGACTCCAGACCCCGGGTTGAGTCAAGGGTGGCGGGCGCATCCCGTCCCACCACCCTCTGATCTCGCGACTCTCGTGGTCTGTGCCGACTTCGTGCGCAACATGAGCGAGCAGTGAACCCTCGGCTCTTCACCGGCGTGCACCACTTCGAGGCTCCCCAGCAGCGGATCGGGATTCCGTTCTCCGGCTCGTGACTGGGTGGGGGACACCGATCCGGGTGCGACCCGGTTCGTCAACGACACGATCCCGGGTGACAACGACACTGGCGGGCGGGGCTACGAGACGGAGGCGACTCGATGATGAGAGGAGGGTGCCGGGTGCCCTGGTCATGCTTCTGCTGGCGGGCTGCGGCTCTTCAGCCGAACCCGGAGATGTCCAGTCGCAGCCGCCATCCGAGCCGTCGCCTTCGGCGTCTTCGGCGGCAGCCGGTGTCCAACGAGCCACGGAGGCCGAGCTCGCCGCGGTTTGTGAAGCGCTGGACAGGACGGTGAGACTGCCAAGCGATGGGACCGTTCAATACGCTGCCGATTTCCACTACTCGACATTCGGGACCAATGTGCCGTTGTGCGCTATCGGACCGGAAGGCGAGTACTACGACGTGGCCACCAAGGTCCCGGTCTTCGGCCGAGCCAGGTTCGATTACGGTAGATATCCAGACGAGGAGATGCTGAGGGTCCCGTCCCCGAGGTACACGCCCGAGACGGTGGAGGAGCTGCTTACCCTCGATCAGGCAGATCCGGTGGCCTCCGACCTGCCGTGCGCGGCCAAGCCCTGCAAGAACGGCATCCATGGATACCAGTACAACTTCCGCTTTCAGGCCGTTATGGGCAACAACATCTCGGTGATTGTGAAGTTCGACTACATCACCACGGACGTGAAGGGCGACAAGAAGCCGCAATACCGGACGCAGGCGATCGAGGCGTTCAAGGCTTCGATGGAAATCATCAACGCCGGGCTCACGTAAGCCGCGAACTGGAAGTGACAGGCGGCGACCTGTACGTGTTCTGGCGCCTCTCCCCAGGTGCACCTGCCGCGGATCGCGGACGTGTTCTATGACGCCAACCGGATGCTCGGCGGCAGTGCCGGGACGACCGGTGCCTTCCGTGCGAACGACGCCGTTTGGCTGAGATGTCACCATTACCAGCCTCGGCCTGTGCGCGTTCAGGATCTCTTCGACCTGCCCGCGCGATACGCCGTACCACCCGCACTCCCGGAGTTTTGCGGTGATCTTCTTGGCACCCATTCCAGGAAATACCGAACGAATCGCTCGCACGGCGGACGCCCAGCCCTACTGTCCGTTCCCTCGACTTCGCGATGGGCGGGGCCATCTTGAACAAGGGCGTTTCCATCACCGCCTGGAGCGTGTCCACCGACAGGGTCGGCCATCCGCATCCCCGCAGTCGTTCGGTCAGCCGCATCGTCGTAGTGCCCGGCCGTAAACGCCGAATGACCTGTACGGCCACGACCAGCAAGGCCGGATCCGAGATCATCGGGCCACGTTTGGCTGAGGCGGCGGGAACCTGCCGGGGCACAGCGGTTGGTGTGACCGTGATTCGCGCGGTGGCGCGTGTCAAAGACGCCCGAAACTGGTTTCAGGCCCCGTCGACATGTGCATGGGCTTCCTCGCGTCAGGCCTAGGCTTCGATCGCCGCTGTCAGCGCGTCCTCGGCCGCGTCGCGGCGGTAGCCGTCGCGGCGATGGCCAGCGGGTCGGCGAGCGGTCGATCGAGTAGTCGACTGAGGTCAGGACCGGTGTTGCCGAGGAAGCCGTGCCGGATGCTGCTGGCGATCGAGGTGAGCATCGGCGGCTGGAACGGTAGAAGAGTGTCGTCAGCGAGTAGTCGTGCCCGGTACTCGCCAAGCCCGATCGTGTGGTGAGCGAAGCCGAGACGGCCGGCGATGTCGGTGGCAGTGAACGGGTCGCCGACCAGGTCGTAGATCCTGCCGGCGTGCGCCGCCGGTTCGCTTGCCACGACGGCCATGGCCGCCGCCAGGTCCGCACGCGCCACTGCGGAGAGCGCGCCGTCGCCGAACGCCGACTCCAGGCCGTCGGGCGCCCAGGTCAGCAGGGCGCCGAAGAGTTCGGCGTAGAGCCCGTTGCGCAGGATGGTCCACCCGAATCCGCCGGCTCTGACCATCTGCTCAGTGGCTCGATGGGCCAGGGCGAAGCCGAGGTGCTCCCCGGCACCGGTCAGGCTCGTGTAGATCACATGACCCACCCCGTCGCGGACCGCGGCGTCGAGGACGGCGCGGTGGCGGACGATGACCTGATCATCCTCGGCGTACCCGGCCGAGACGAGGACCAGGGTCGAGACGCCGGTGAAGTCCAGACTCGGCGGTTCGTCGAAGTCGAGGTGGCGTTGCCCGGCTCTGGGTGTGCGGCTTCCGCCTACGGCGGCCATGCTGCGCCCGGCCAGTTCCTGCAATGTGAGAGAGGCCAGCTGCCCGTTCGCGCCCGTAACCATGATCATTCGGTTCGGTCTCCTACCGTGGTTCTCTTCGGAACTACGGTGAGATCTTGATGTGGTCGCGACCGGCCCACAAGGAGGCATTCTCGTGTCACTGACGCACACCGAGGTAACCCACAGTGGAGCGCAGCTCGAACCCTGCGGGCAGGCGGATCACGCCGACTGCGGAATCCGCGACGTCCTCGACCGGGTCGGTGACAAGTGGTCGGTCCTTGTGATCGTCGAGCTCGCCAACGGCCCGCGGCGCTTCCGGCAACTTCAGCACGCCATCGACGGAATCTCTCAACGCATGCTGACCCTCACGGTGCGTCGCCTGGAGCGAGACGGTCTGGTGCTGCGTACCGTCTATGCGACCGTTCCGGCCCAAGTCGACTACCGCCTCACCCGGATCGGCGCCAGCCTCACCCACCTCGTCAAAGCACTCGCCGACTGGTCGCTCGAGCACCGCGCTGCCATTGCTTCGGCCCGAGAGGCCTACGACGGCGAACACCCCGGCAACGAGATCCGATGACCCGGTAGCCGGAGCCGGTCGTCACGGCGGGACCGGCATCCGCCCGGGTACGTCGATCGGAAGGCCAGGCGGTGTGCGCGGCCGGCACCCTCGCCCAACCGTCTGACGACAGAGGAACCATCGCGGAAAGGCCCCAGCGGCGGCTGCTCGCTCCTTGATGTCGACCGGCCACCGCGCCGCCCGTATGACGGCCGTCGCGCCTACGGGCGGCGCCCGACCGCGAATAGACGTGCGATTACCCTCTCGTCCGTTGATGATCAGAAAGGACGCGAGTATGAGACGTGGCATGGTGGCGGTTCTAGTAGGGGCCGGCCTGGTGGGTGGCTGTGGTGACGGTGGGCGTGAGGAACCCGCTCCCTCGGCGAGTGCCGCGCCAGCGTCGGCCGCCGCAGAGGTGTCGTTCGACCCGCCCACGAGATTCGACTCGGCGAGCGCGGTCATCTTGCCCGAGGGTGTCGCGTCCGGGACGTTCAACCTGGCGGGTGGCATGGTCGGTCAATTCCCGGCCGTCCTTTACGGGAGGCTGCTCTACGTCGGCAACTTGAAGGAAATGACCGTCATTGATGTACGAACCGGGCGGACGGAGGCTGCCATCGGAGGTGACAACACGTCGGTCGGTTCTGCCCGGAGAGCCGCCGAGCGGCCCGTGCTGGCCGATGTCGGCGGTACTCCGACCGTGTTGACCGCGCTGTACACGGCGGTGAAGGGCAGCGGCACCACGGCAGCAAGGAACCTCATCGAGCTCGTCGGCGTCGATGCCGCCACAGCCGAACGGCTGTGGTCGATTCCGATTCCCAGCGATGACGCATCACCCGAGGATCCCGTCGCGGTTGCCGGTGTCTCCGGCGGTACGGCCGTGTTGCGGGCCGGAACGATGACCTACGGCGTGGACCTGTTACAACGCAAGGTCGCGTGGCAGAACCCGAACTTTGTGGTGGGCGCTGTCGCCGATGGCACCGCGGTGGGCGTGCTCCATGACGATCCGGTTCGCGGCAGGCTGTCCGGATTCAGCGCAGCCGACGGCAAACTGGCCTGGCGGGACCGCGCCGACGTGTACGCGGCGAGTGTACGACCGGTGAGCCCCACTCTGGTGGCCTTCCACGGGAACGCTTATGGCAGTGGCGCGCCGGATGACCGACTGCTGGCTGCAGCCACAGGAAAGACGGTGACCAGAGAGTTCATCACCGACACATGTGCTTATGACGGTGTAGGTATCGCGGTATGCTCAGGCGCCAATGAAACGGTGTCCGTCGATGCCGCTACCGGCAAGCGGCTCTGGGCCATCACCCCCGACGGCAGCGGCCGTACCGCTGTACGTGTGACAGCCGCCCGCAAGGGCTTGTTGTACGGCAGCACCGAAAACGGGCCGGTCGTGGTGGACGCCAGGACCGGCGAGGATCGTGAGGTCGATCCCGGCGCCGCACCGTATCTGGTCAACGGGTCAGTAGGCATCGCGCGAAACCCCCAGACCTACCGGATCATCGCGAGCCCGGCAATCGCGTGACGGGTGTCAACTGAGCGGCGTTGGTAGTCCCCGTCAGCGAAGGCCGCAGCCACGTCGCCTGGTGCGGCAGCCTGATCGCGACGACGATGAGGCGTTCTATCACGCGGTTGCCGGCGGCGTGGTCGGTGCGCTCGTCGCGGACCCGCCGGATGGCACTGGAGGTGTGGCCGGGTTGCTGTGGCTGGTGCCCGGGTTGGCGGATGCGGAGTGGTGGCGCTCGGGGCTTCGATGCAATCTTCTTGGCGCCCATTCCAGGAGACACCGAACGAGTCGCTCGCGCGGCGATGCCCAGCCCTGCAGTCCGTTTCCTCGCGAGGAGGGCATCGGAACAAGGCGGTGGGGTAGGGCGGATCGAGGTCCGCGCTACCCCACTGAGCCATCTCTTCTCGGGAGTGTGTGTCTCCGCAGGCGCAACCGACGGCTACAGGTTGTTGATTCGGGCCAGCAGTTCTGCCTCGGTCAGGTTTTCCAGGGCCGCGTCCTGCTTGCGGTCCAGGACTGCCAGCAGCTTCTCCTTCTCCAGCTTCTTGGCTGCCGCTGCCTTCGCCGCCTGGTCCTCCGCGAGGCGGATGGCGATGACGTGCTTGACGACCTCCAGTTTGGCTTCCAAGGTTGCCTTGGCCGGATTGGCCTCGACGGCCACGAACGACTCGGTGTCGACGGCTTTCAGTTCGGCGTTGACGGCCCGGGCCACGTCGTCGAGGCTGAAGCCGGATTTGGCCGTCAGCGGAAGCTCCCACAGTTGTTCCGTGGTTAGCAGTCCCTTGACCGACGGGTAGCGGAACTTCTCCCGCGTGGCCTTTTCGAAAATGGTCACGGTGGCTCCTCTCGGATGCCTTGGTCGGAATCAGAACTGGATGCTGATCAGGTGGCGCCGGCCGCTGGTCATGGTCACCTTGGCGACCACAGAGTTGCGGACCGTGGAGCTGAAGCCGAGGCCGGACAGTTGATCCTCCGACGGCTCGCACTTGGTGCGGTCGCCGAGAACCTCGAACACCTTGCGGTGCGGTTGCAGGTCGCCGCGGAGGAACTCGTTGTAGATCCCCCGGGTCGGCTGGTCGTTCACGCACCCTTTCAGCATGAAGAAGTAGTGGCGGTTGCCGACCTCGCTGTCGTCGAAGTAGTTCGGCGAGTACATGATGGTGGACACCGGCACGAACTGTTCGGTGGTGATGCCCCACAGATCCTTGCCGGCGCTGCCCGGCCGCATGTCCTTACCCGGCCGGAAAGCGGTGATCACCCCGCCGGTGACCGTCATCCGGCCCACCTCGACGGTCTCCTTGTGGCTGACCGCGCGCTCGTGGCTGTAGTGCTGGATCCTCCCGTTGCTCTCGGTCTCGATCACGAAGCCGACCTGGGTGCTCTCCCGCTTGTGGAACTGGTTCACCTCGATCCGGTACTCGCCGTCGGGAAGGTGGTCGGTCCAGGTGACGTTCTCCACCGGCTCGCGTGAGAACGCCCCGCCCGCGTTCATGTCGACGTCCAGTTTGTTGCGCTTGTCCCTGTACCAGATGTGGTCGCCGTTGGGTTCGAACACGTGCAGGTCGAGGTCGTCGTGGTTGAACCAGGACAGGCTCACCCGCAGCTTGCCGGCCACGTTGCCGCCGGCCCGCTTGACTCTCTCCTTGATCGAGTCGGTGACGTTGCCGCGGTAGGACCAGCCGAAATCGTTGTCCCAGGTGAACAGCCGCGGGGCGGACGGGTGCCGGCCGGTGGTGAGACTGACGAAGTTCGGTTCGTGGCTGTTGGCGACCCACATGTCGATGGTCGCGGCGCCGGGCAGGATGTCTTTCAGGAAGGTGACCACGGGGATCTCCTCCGGCTTCGCGTCACGAAGGCGCGCACCTGACGGTCCGCTGGTCGCCGCCCGCATGAGCAGCCCTTCGATGCCGTCCTTCATCCGCGATCGGGTGTCGTTGTCGACCCACAGCACGTTGGTGACCGACACGTCGGACAGCCAGGCGAACCGTCGCTGCAACGACTCCTCGATGCCCAGTTCGTCGATGGTCTTCATGGCGGCCTTGACCATGGCCGGGGTGATCAGCGCCGTGGGGCGCCGGTAGTTCTGCGGCGCCACCTTCGCCTCGAACGAGCGGACCGCCTGCTCCAGGTCTACGCCCGCGGAGAGATCCTGGACGAGGGTGCCGATCACCGTGTTGCGGAACCGGGCCGCCGGGTTCATGGCGTTGGCGAAAACGAAGGCCCGTCCGTCCGCCGCCTGCCTCCACCGCTTCTGCAGCGACCGGAACTCGGTCACCGCCGGGCGATGCTCCGTGCCGCGGTAGAGAGCGTTGTCGTCGATGAGGTCGACGACGGTGTCCAGGGCGGGCTGGGCCAGCTCGGCCAGGCCACGCTGGAACACCTGCACCGTGGTGTCGAAGACGCTCCGGGCCGCGCCGACGTCCCCGACACGATGCCGCTTCTCCACCCGGCCGTACAGGTGGTGCCACACCTCGACCTGGCCGTCGCGCAGCGTTCGGGTCGTCTTCGTCCCGTACTGCGACTCGGTGGACCGGAAGACGCTGGACAACGGCAGCGTGCCGACGAACTCGTCCAATGCGGCGGCGACGACGGAGAAGACCGGGTCGGATGCGGACACCCCGGACCAGAGGGTACGGACGTGTCCGTCGTGGATCTCGACGACGTTACCGAAGTTCTTGATGAACCCGCGGCAGGTCGAGCAGTCGTACTCGGGCCGCTCACGGAACCGGGGATTGGTGCCGGCGGGGAAGGAATCGAGAAAGGTGAGCCAGATCGAGTCCCGGTCGAGGCCGTCGCCGACGACGTACAACTCGCCCTTGGACATCGTGGACAGACGCGTGGTTACATCCGTTACGAACTGCTGGAAATCGCCCACCGTGTCATCTCCCCTGATCACCGGAGATCCTATGGAGCGCAGACGATCAGTGAAACTCAATTCTGCCCGTCAGCATCGTTCAGGGCGTACATCAGGTTGGGGTTTCGATTGGGTCTGAGCTGCGGTTATGTGGTTCTTGTCCGCCGACTGCGGTCTGCCGCGACTCTGTTCGAAGGGTGGCCTGGTGGGCTGGCTCTCGTCGGTCCGGGACCGGCCACGCCGAGGTGTGGCCGGGTGCCGGTCACCTGGTCAGTGATGTGGTGCGAGTGCCGCTCGGCTCGACGGCGATGCAGGTGATGCCGCGGCTCTCGCGCCATTCGCTGCTGTTCGTCGGGTACAGGTAGTAGATGTCCATCTTCTCGGTCTCCGGAGTCAGGTACGGCTCGAAGGCCGCGCCGCACCGGTCGTCGCTCTCCGCCTCGACCCGGCTCTTGCCGGGGTAGGAGCCCGCCGGGAAGGTGTAGACGTGATAGACCTCCGCCGTGTGCGGATCGGTGCACGCCACCGTCGGCAGACGGTAAACGGCCGACGTCGCGCTGAAGTCCTTGATGCAGTCGCCCGCCTTCAAGTCGGTGGCCGCGACGGCGTCGATACCGGCGTCGGCGTTCCGCTGCTCGGTGATGATGAAGAAGGCTACGGCCGCGCCCGCGATCAGGATGTGCAGTCCGGCGAAGACGAGACCGGTGATGGCGAGCCCGCGGCCCCGCTGTGGTTGCCGTTTGAGCTGCCTCAACGCGATGGTGCCGAAGACGAGGCCGCCGATGGTGCCGATGCCGAGGCCGCCGATGATGCTGGACAGCAGGGCCGCGATCGCGAACGAGTTGGTGCCCGGCGCCTGTGGCGGCGACATCGGGTAACCGGGTTGGCCCGGGTGTCCCGCCGGGAACTGGTTGAACGCCGCCGGGCCGCCGGCCGGCGGTGCCCCATCGGCCCAGCCCGCCGGATAAGCCTGCGGCGGCGTGGCGGGATAAGCCTGCGGCGGCGTGGCGGGAGAGAGTGGCGGTGCGGGGGGATAAGGGGCGGCGGCCGGCTGTACCGGCTGCTGGAAGGGGTCGGAAGGAACCTGGTTGTGCACGGTCGCACCGTAGTTCCCCGAGCCGCTCCACGTCGCTCCCCATCGATCAAGAATCGGCATCGGAGACAAAGCCGGGCATGGATGTCTTCGCGGTGGCGGTGGCGCCGGTCTCGTCGATGATCGTCGGTTCGCCTTATCGTCGAGTGATGACGACGCACGCCGAGCCGCGGGTGCCTAGCCGGTTCGGCGCCGACCGGCGGTGGTCCGAGCGGGCCGCCCGGCCGTTACGCCTGGTCGCCGGTCCGGGCGCGGACCCGACCGGTGACGAGCTGGCCGCTCTGGGCGCCGGCCTCATGCGGCGCGACGAGCTCGCCGCCGAGCTGATCCGAGCGGTACGGCCGAACGAGCTGCACCGGGCACTGGCCGCCGGTCCGGGCGACGACGTGCCTGCGCCGGTGCGGGCGTTCTACGACGCGGTCGGTCAACGGCCGTCCTGGGTGGACGATCAGCTGCTGGCCCGCGGCGCCGAGGCGTGCCGGTCGTTCGGCATGGACGCCGGCCTGGTCCTGGCGTATGGATCGCTGCTCGGCGGCTACCGGACCGCGGCGGCGCTGGAGCCGCTGGTGCGGACCGGGCGGCTGGCCGGTGGTGAGACGCTGCGCCGGATCCTGGAGACCTCCCTCTGGTGGCGCGCGGTCACCGCGCCGGGCGGGCTGGAGCCGGGCGCCGGCGGATACCGCCTGACCCTGCACGTCCGGGTCATGCACGCGCTGGTCAACGCGCGCCTGGAGGCTGATCCGGCCTGGGACCGCGCGTCGCGCGGCGTCCCCGTCAACCAGTACGACCAGGCCAGCACCCTCGGCGTCTTCAGCACCAGCTTCCTGCTCCACCTGCGCCTTCTGGGCGTACGGGTGACCCGCGCCGACGCCCGCGCGGTGATGCACCTGTGGAGCTACATCGGCTGGCTGATGGGTGTCGACGAGCAATGGCTGCCGCACACCGAGCGGCGCGGCCGCCGGCTGCTCTACCACTTCCTCTCGAACGACCCGCCGCCGGACGGCAACAGTGTCGCCCTGGCCCGCGCCCTGATCGACATGACCGACGACGTGACGACCGGCTCGCGGCGGCGCTGGGAGCGGGAGCGGGCGCTGTCGGTGAGCTGCTGGCTGCTCGGGCGGGCGGCGATGCGCGACCTGGGCCTGCCCTACCGGCCGCCGTGGTACGGCCTGGCCCGCGTCGGCGCGAACCTGCTGGTCAGTCACGGCCTGGGCCGGCTGCCCGGGGGCCGCGCCCGGCTGCTGGCCCGCGCCGAGCGCCAGGCCCGGGCGCAATTCCGCCGCTGGGGCGCCACCCTGCCACCGGACTGACGCGCATCGAGTTCTGCCGGACGAACCGGGACTGACGCGCATCGAGCTCTGCCGAACGAACCGGCCGACCGGGCCCGGCTGACAGAAACGTGCCAGAAAACCGGCAGACGCCCGTGTCAAGCTCCGGAACGGCGCCGGACGGGACGCCGACATGATGCGCTGGCGGGCGCCGGGTTCGACGTTCCTCGCCTCAGGACGCGGACGGTGCGGGATTGCGACAAGGGGGGATCCCGCACCCTCCGCGTGCTGTACGTACGGCTTCGGATGGGGTGTGATCCGCGGGTGTGGCCGATCGACGAGTCTGCTCGTGACGGGGGCGACCGAATCGCCCGCCTGCTCAGCGCGAACCCGCTCGTCGACGGGCACAACGATCTGCCGGACGCGCTGCGCACCCTGGCCGGAGGCCCGGTCTCCCCGGCCGACCTGGAGAAGTTCGCCCTGGACCGGCCGCATCCGCGGACCCGTACCGACCTGCCGCGTCTGACCGCCGGCCGGGTCGGCGCCCAGTTCTGGTCGGTCTACGTGCCCGGGGACCTGCCACCGGCCGCGGCCGTGGTGCGCACCCTTCAGCAGATCGACCTGGTGCATCAGATGACCCGGCTGCACGCCGGCCGGATGACGTTGACGAGGACCGCCGGCGAGGTGGAGGCGGCTTTCCGGGCCGGGCGGATCGCCGGGCTGATCGGGGCCGAGGGCGGGCACAGCATCTGCGACTCGCTCGCCGTTCTGCGCATGCTGGCCGAGCTGGGCGTACGGTATCTGACCCTGACCCACAACCAGAACGTCTCCTGGGCGGACAGCGCCACCGACGAGCCCCGGCTCGGCGGTCTCAGCGACTTCGGCCGTGAGGTGGTCGCCGAGATGAATCGGATCGGCGTGCTGGTCGACCTGTCGCACGTCGCGGACACCACGATGCGTGACGCCCTGGACGTCAGCACCGCCCCGGTGATCTTCAGCCATTCGTCGGCGCGGGCCCTCTGCGGCCATCCCCGCAATGTGCCCGACGACGTGCTGGGCCGGCTGTCCGGCAACGGCGGCGTGTGCATGGTGACGTTCGTCCCGGCGTTCCTGTCCGCCGACCGGTGGGCGTGGGAGCGGAATCCGGACGGCCCGCCTCCGCCGGTGTCGGTGGAGCAGGTGGCCGATCACGTCGAGCACGTCCGCGAGACGGCCGGGGTGGAGCACGTCGGTGTCGGCGGCGACTTCGACGGTTGCGGCGACATGCCGGCCGGGCTCGACGACGTGTCGGGTTACCCCAGGCTGTTCGGGGAGTTGGCGGCCCGCCGCTGGTCCGACGCGGAACTGGCGGCGCTGGCCGGCGGCAACGTGCTGCGGGTGATGCGGGCCGCCGAGACGGTCTCCGGTGGGCAGTGACACCCGAACCGGGCACGCCACTCGGTCAGCTCGGTCCGCTCCCGTACGCCGAGCGCTTCGAAGATCTCGCCGGCCGCCGCCCAGTGCTGGTGTGCGGTGCCGTGATCGCCGGCCGCGCAGCGGGCCGCGCCGAGATCCCGCAGCGTCCGCGCCCAGCCCAGCTCCATCCCGATGGCCCGCCACTGTTCGGCCGCCGACTCCAGCAGCCCGATCGCCTCGGCCGGCCGCCCGGCGGCCAGATGCAGCTCGCCGAGGGTACGCGTGACCAGCGCCGTCCCGTGCCCGTCGCGCCGCCCGGTGGTGGTGGCCAGCGCGGTCCGCAGCGGCTCCCGTCCCCGCTCCGGATCGCCCTGCCGGATCCACACCTTGGCCAGCGCCTGCGCGGTGTAGGCGGCCAGGTGCGGGTCGCCGATCTCGGTGGCGATGGCGTGTGCGGTGGCACAGCGTTCGGCGGCCTCGGCCAGCTCGCCCCGGGCCCGGTGCACCAGGCCCATGCCCCGGATCGAGATCAGCTCACCGCGGCGGTGCCCGACCCGGCGGTACCGTTCCAGGGCGGACGCGAAGTGGCGCAGCGCCGTCTCGTCGTGGCCCAGCTCCCGGTGTGCGAACCCGAGGCTGTAGTAGGCGTGTGCCACCCCGGCGTCGTCGCCGAGCCGGTCCAGCATCTCCCGCGCCCGGTTGATCTGCGGCAGCGCCGTGGTGTGCTCGCCCAGTTCCCGGGCCACGGTTCCGAGACCGTTCAGGGCCACCGCCTGGCCGCGGTCGTGCCCGGCCGCCTCGAACAGCCCGGCCGCCCGGGAGAAGTGCCGCCGCGACTCCGGGAACCGGTCCTGTGCGTAGCGCAGCTGGCCGACCCCGCACTCCATGGCGGCTTCGGCGAGCCGGTTCCCGGCCCGGCGGGCGGCCGACGCGGCGGCGGTGTGCGCCCGCTCCCAGCCGTCGAAGTTGTTGCGGGCCGCGAACGACGCGAACACCAGCGCGTCGGCCAGCCCGCACGCCGGCTCCACCAGATCCATCGCGGCGGCCCGCTCGACCGCGGCGATCAGGGCCGGTTCCTCGTGGGCGAACCAGCGGTGCAGGTCGACCCGGTCGATCGCGTCCGCCCAGCGCGCCGGCGGCTCCGGCAGCCCCGCCGGGTGGTAGAGCCGCGGGGTGGCCACCGGCAACTGCTCGGCCAGGCGCTCCACGAGACGCAGCAGCGCGGCCAGCGCCCCGGTCACGGTGGCCCGGGCGGCCTCCGGGTCGGCCCGGCTCAGCTCGCCGGCGTACAACCGGACCAGGTCGTGCATGCGGTAGCGGATGCACCGCCCGTCCGCGCCGATGACGTCCAGCAGACGTGCGTCGGTGATCTCCTCGATCAGGTCGCCGGCCTCGTCCAGGTCGGTGCCGAGCAGCGCCGCCACGGTGAGGGCGGTCAGCGCCGGCGGGTCCAGGCTGCCCAGCGCCCGGAAGGCGAGCTGCGCCCGGGGGCTCAGGCCGCGATATCCGACGGCCAGCCCGGCCCGCACCTCCAGGTCGTCGACGGCCAGTTCGTCGAGACGGCGCCGCTCGTCGTCGAGCCGGTCGGCGAGCTGGGCGACCGCCCAGTGCGGCCGCGCCACCAGCCGCGCCCCGGCCACCCGCACGGCGAGCGGCAGCCGCGCGCACAGCCCGATCAGGCGGGCCGTCTGCTCCGGCTCGGCGTCGGTCCGGTCCGCGCCGATCACCCGGGTGAGCAGCGCCCACGCCTCGTCCAGCGACATCATGCCGAGCTCCACCCGGCTGGTGGCGGCCACCGTGGCGAGCCGGGACCGGCTGGTCACCAGCAGCGCCGAACCGGCGTCCCCGGGCAGGAACGGTTGGACCTGCCGGGCCCCGACGACGTCGTCGACGACGACCAGCATCCGGCGTCCGGCCAGCTCGGCCCGGTAACGCGCCTCGCGTTCACGCAGATCCGGATTGCCCTGCGCGTCCGCGTCGGTGATGCCGAGCATGCGCAGCAGCCGGCTCAGCGCCTCGGCCGGTTCCAGCGGATCGGCGCCGCCCACGTCGAGGAACAGCATCCCGTCCGGGTAGTGGTCCCGCACCGCGTGCGCGACATGCACCGCGAACGCGGTCTTCCCGGCCCCGCCCGGCCCGGAGACCACCACCACGGGACTGGCCCGGGGCGCCAGCAACGCCGCCACGGTCTCGGCGACCCGCTGGTCGAGACCGGTGTAGTCGGGCAGGTCCGGCGGCAGCAGGAACGGCCCGCCGGCGGCGTGCGGCGGGGCGGGCCCGGCGGGCTCCGGAGCGCCCGTGGCCGGCGCGCGCAGGATGGTGGTGTGCGCTTCGCGCAACAGCCGCCCGGGTTCCGCGCCCAGGTCATCGACGATCCGGTTGCGTGAGCGGGCAAAAAGATCAAGAGCTTCCACGGTACGCCCGGAGGCGTGCAACGCGCGCATCATGGCCGCGATTAGCGGCTCGCACAGCGGATCCCGGGCCAGCGCCGCGGCCAGCCGGTCGACCGTCTCGGCGTGCCGGCCCAGGTCGACGGCGGCCGCCGCCCAGTCGGCCAGCGCCGCGAGCCGTTGCTGCTCCAGGCTCTCCCGGGTCCGCCGCGCCCACTCGCCGGGCAGCCCGGCCAGCGCCTCGCCGCGCCACAGCCCCAGCGCCTCGTCGAGCGCGGTGAGCCGGTCGCCGGGCTCCGCGGACCGGGCCGACTCGAGCAGCTCACGGAACCGGAACAGGTCGACCGACCCGTTCGGCGCCTGCAACGTGTAGCCGCCGGACCAGCGGACCAGGGTGACACCGGTGCTGTCTCTCACGACCCGCCGCAACCGGGCCACGTACCCGTAGAGTGTGCCCCGGGCGTCGGCCGGCGGCCCGTCGCCCCAGAGCCGGTCGATCAGCGTCTCGAAGGTGACCGGATGCCCGCCGTCGAACAGCAGCGCGGCCAGCAGATGCCGTTGTTTGAGCGCGCCGAGCGCGACGACACGGTCCCCCTCGGAGGCCTCCACCGGACCCAGCAGCCGGAACCGCACCACACCCCCCTAGGACACGGACCTCGCGCCGGCCCAGCCTAGGTGCGGGAGTCGTCATCGTCTATGTCGGACTCATTGCCCCGCCGTCGCGATGAGCCGGTCCGCGAACGAGACCAGGCGCTTCGCCAGGGACTCGTCGGTGACCATGAATTGCAGGCCGAGTTCGGCGCCGTCGTCGGTGGGCGCCACGTTGACCACCCGGGCGTGCACGGTCAGGGTCTCGTCGCCGTCGCCGCTGTCCAGGTCGACCTCCAGGGAGGAGCCTTCGGCCACCTGCTGGTCGCCGTCGACCAGGCAGCGCAGCCCACCGGCGCTGACGTTGACCAGCGCCGCCCGCGCCGGCGGCTTCCCGGCCTGGCGCAGCACCACCCGGCCGGCCATCGCGATCCGGTCGTGCTCGCGGCGCTCCAGGAGGGTCGCCAGATCGGCCATCTCCTCGACCCGGCCCAGGGTGGCGGTCATCTGCGCGTTGAGGCCGGCCATCGAGGTGGCCTGGTCGGCGGCGACCGCCCGCAGCGACATGGCGGCGTCACCCACCCCGGCGATGCCCTCGATCATCGTGGTGATGGTCCGGGCCATCGCGTTGGTGTCCTGTTCCAGGTCGTGGATCGTCTGGATGATCTGGTCGGTGGACTCGGCGGTGTGCGTGGCGAGCTGCTTCACCTCGTCGGCGACGACCGTGAAACCGGACCCGAGATCGCCGGCCCGGGCCGCCTCGATGGTGGCGTTCAGCGCCAGCAGCCGGGTCTGCCCGGCGATGCCGGTGACCAGGGCGGCGGTTGTCGCCACCCGGCGCAGGCTGAGCTCCAGCGAGGTGATCACCTGTTCGGCCTCCCGGGCCTGTTCGACGATCGCGCTGGTGGCCGTGTCGGCGATGGTGATCCGGTCGTCGATGACGTCGGCCGAGCCCTTCACCTCTCTGACCTTCTCGGTCACCTGGCGCAGCTCCGCGGCGATCACCCCGGTCGAGTCGTCGATGATCTCCTGGGTCCGCTTCCGGAACTGTGTCTCGGCCTGCCGCTGGTGCATGAAGGTGGCCCGTAGCTGCCGCTCCCGGGCGGTCTCCGCGTCGACCAGCGCTTCCTCCTGCTCCAGCAGCCGGGCACGAGCCACCGTCAGCGCCCGCCCGATGTCGCCCATCTCGTCACGGCCCGCCGGCAGCGGCCGCGAGGTCAGGTCGGACCCGGCGATCGCGGTGACCGCCGCGACCGTCTGCCGTACGTCGTGGTCGGTCCGCCAGAGCACCGCGGCGGCGCACCACAGCGCCAGGGCGAAACCGCCGATCGAGATGCCCAGCACTACGGCGCGTTCCACCCGGAACGTCTGGATCCGGTCCTCCAGCAGCAGGGTCAGCCCGTCGTGCAGCGGGCCCACCGCGCCGGCCGCCGCCGCGGCGACCGGCGCCGGGTCGGCCGGGCCGGGCGTGTCCAGGGTGTCGGTGAGCCGCTGGGCCAGCGTCTCGATCGCGCCCGCCAGGGTCTCCACCGGCTCGGTGATCCGCGCGGACAGCGTGGTGTCGGCCGTGCTGGCGGTGGCGGTGGCGACGTCGTTGCGGAACGCGCCGGCGATGCTGGAGAGCCGTCCGGCGAGCACCGCCTGAGCGGCCACCGCGGCCCGGCCGCCGGACTCGGCGGGCGCCCCCGCCCGCAACGCCGCGAGCATCGCCTGCGGCAGTTGTACGACCTGCGCGTCCATCACGTAGAACGAGTCCAGGTCCGGGTCGAGGATCAGGTTCGACCGGTTGCCGATCTCGCTGACCAGGGCGGTCAGCGCGGTGGCGGTGGCGATCCGGTCCGCCGCCGTGGCGCCGGCCTCCGGGACGGCCCGCGCCACCTCGACGATCTCCAGTTCCGGGTACGCCTCGGCGGCGGCGCGGACGGCGGCCAGATCGGGCACACGCCCGGCGACCGTATCCGTCAACGCGATCAGCGCCGGGCGCAGCGCGTCGGCGCCCTCCTCCTCACGCGTGCTGAAGGCGATGTCCTTCGTGGTGACGGCGGTGTACATGCCGGTGGCCAGCGCGCCGGGCACGAGCAGGGCGAGAACGACCACGCCGAGCCGGGTCGCGGTCCGCAGCCGGTCCGTGATCCGCAACACCGGCCGCAACAGGGTGGGCGGCGGTGTCCCGGCGACTGGTGTCATGCCTTTTTATACGGCGCGCTCGGCCGGACTGTCCGGCGTTCCAGGTATGCCAGGATCGGGTGATGGCTGACCTTTTCCAGGTACGCATCGCGGTCCGTGGCTATGAGCTGGACCTTCAGGGCCACGTCAACCAGGCGGTCTACCTTCAGTACGGCGAGCACGCCCGCTGGCAGTGCTTCCTGGCCGCCGGGGTCGGCCCGGACACGCTGGTCCGTGCCGGGGTCGGCCCGGTGGTGCTGGAGACCACCATCCGCTACCTGCGGGAGTTGCGCGCCGGCGACGAGGTCGATGTGACCTGCCGTTTCCTCTGGGGCGAGGGCAAGACGTTCCAGGTCGAGCAGGATTACACCCGTGCCGACGGCGTCCCGGTGGCCCGGGTGACCGGGGTGGCCGGGCTGATGGACCGGGCGACCCGGCGGCTGGTCGCCGACCCGGCCGGGCGGCTGCGGGAGCTGGCCACCGACCCGTCCTGGCTCGGCGTCTGACACGGCGGCGGTGGGGGAGTCCCGCCGCCGTCCGATCAGGTCCCGGTGCCGGGCCGCGTGATGGTGCCCTGTTGGGTGCCCGTGCTCGGCGGGGTGTTCGAGCCCCGCCGAGAGTCCTGCTGGGTTCCGCCACCGCGCATTCCGCCACCGCGCATGCCGGGGCCGTCCCGTCCGGTCCCGTCCTGCCGGGTGGTGGCGGCCGGGGTGGCGTCCCTGTCGATCGCCGTCATCACACCGGCGGTGATTCCGGAGCTGACGATGGCGGTGACCAGCACGGCGGCGATCAGCACGAACTTGGGGCCCGTGCCGAACCGGCCCTTGGCGCCGGGCGCGGCCGGTGGCGGGACCGGCGGCGCGGGCGGGAACGGGCCGGGTGGCGGGGCGTCGCCGGGGACACCGGCCGACGGCGCGACGTGCTCGACGGGCTCAGCCGGCTCGGCCGGCGGGACGTCCACCGTGTTGGACGGCCCGTCCGGGGTGGCCTGAACCGTTTCCGGAGCGGTCGCGCCGCCGGCCGGCTTCGGGCCGTCGATCACCTCGGTGACGTCCGATGCCGTCCCCGGCGCCGTCCCCGGGCCGGCGGTCTCGGTCACCGGCTCGGCGGCGTCCGGCGAATCAGGGTCGATCTGGTTGTTCACTGTCATCCTCGTGGCTCCTCGGCTGGTCCCGGAGACCATCGTGCGGAGCCCACTTGTGCGGAGTCTGTGCCGTGATTGAAGGATGGCTGTCAGACGGCGCCGTCCAGGACCCACCGGGTGATCGCCGACGTCACCCGGTCCAGGTCGGCGGCGTCCGGCAGATGGTAGGGCCCGTCCAGGGCGACCAGCCGGGCGTCCGGGAGCCCGGTCGCCAGCTGCCGCCCGCCGTCGAACGGGATCACCCGGTCCCCGCGGTAGTGCAGGATCAGCGCCGGCGCCGCCACCCGCGCCAGCATCGCCGTGACATCGGTGACGTAGACGTGCGCCAGATACTCGGCGGCCACGTCGCGGTCCGCCGAGTCGCGCAGCACCTCGGCCAGATGCCGGGCCGCGTCGTCGGTGGCGTCCGGGCGGTACAGGTCGGCGAACAGTTTCGCCCCCATCCCCCAGTGCGCGCGGACCATCGTGACCAGGGCGGCGTTCAGATCCGGCCGGCGGAAGGTTCCCGGGCCGTCGGCGAACGTGCCGAAGAACACCAGCCGGCGCACCAGATCGGGGCGGGCCGCGGCCAGTGCCACCGCCACCGGGCCCGCCTCCGACATGGCCAGCAGATCCACCGGCCCGCCGAGACGCTCCGCCACCGCCCGCGCCTCGCCGACCGCGGCGTCCAGACCGAAGTCGTCCACCGGACCGCGCGACAGCCCGGTCCCGTACCGGTCGTAGACCGTCACCGACAGCCGCTCCACCAGCCGTTGCAGCAGCGACGAACGGGGATCCCGGCCGGCCGCGATCACGTCGATGCTGGACACCCAGCCGGGCAGCGCGACCAGTGGCGGGCCGTCGCCCAGCGAGGCCATCGCGATGGTACGGCCGCCCGGCGCGGTCAGGTATCGGGCCGCCAGCCCGGACAGGGGCGTGGCCGAGGCGGCAGGCGCGGCGGCCGGCGACTCCGGCAGGTCGTGCCGCAGGATCAGCAGCCGGGTGTCCCGGATCCCCGCCGACGGCTCCAGCCCCAGCTCGTCGGCGAGCCGGTCGGCGTACTCCTGATAGGTGTCCAGGGCGTCGGTCTGCCGGCCCAGCGCGTACAGGGTGCGCATCAGCGTGTCCCGGGCCCGCTCCCGCAACGGATTCCCGGCCACGAACGCCTCCAGCTCCGGCAGCTGCGGCCGGCCCGCCGCGAGCAGCGCCCGGTGCCACGTCTCGGTGGCGTGCAGCCGGGCCTCCTCCAGCCGGATCGCCTCCAGGCGGGCCACCTCGGTGTCGGCGAAACCGGCGTAGGCCGGGCCCTGCCACAGCGCCAGCGCCTCACCCAGCAGCTCCGCGGCGTCTCCCGTCCGCGCCGCCGCGACCAGCCGGTCGAACCGGCCGGCGTCCACCTGATCCGGATCGACCCGCAGCGCATAGCCGGGCGGCACGGTGTCGATCGGGACGCCCGGCAGCACCCGCCGCAGCCGGGAGATCTGGCTGTGCAGCGCCGCCGCCGGATCCGCCGGCATCGTCTCCGCCCACAACAGGTCGGCCAGCCGGTCGGCCGGCACCACCCGCCCGGCGCGAGCCAGGAGAGCGGCCAGCAGAGCGCGGCGACGATCGCCGAGTGCCACCGGCAGACCCTCTTCGGTGTACGCCTGGACAGCGCCGAGAACGCGGAACCTCACCAGGCGACTATCGCACCGCCTCCCCGGCGATCTGGGGATTGATGGGCAGGAACAGTGACGGCGCTTGATACCGGTCCGCACGTACCGTGGCGAAACCGGCGGCCCGGATCGTGGCCTCGGTGTCCCGGCACACCTCACAGCCCTCGAAGAACCACCGCCACGGGCGCTCCGTGAGGCGCTGCACCACGGCGTACCCCGAAGAGCCCGTGGCCCGGACGTGCTCCAGGAAGAGCAACCTTCCACCCGGCCGGAGGATCCGGAGGATCTCCCGCACCGCCGCCGCCGGATCCGGGACCGTGCACAGCACCAGCGTGCTCACCACCGTGTCCACCGAGCCGTCCGGCAGCGGAATCCGCTCCGCCCCGGCCGGCAGCAGATCCACCGTCACCCCGTGCCGGGCCGCGGCGGCACGCAGCACCCCGTGCATGTACGGGTTCGGCTCCACCGCCAGCAGACGGGTGCCCGGCCGGTAGTAGCGCAGATTCGTGCCGGTGCCCGGGCCGATCTCCAGCACCGTGTCCGGCAGATCCGCGAACAACTTCCGTTTTCGTTCCCCGAGGACGCGGTGGGCGTACCCGTCGAGGATCTTGAAGATGAGGGCGTTGATCCGTCCCCGGACCGGGTTCGCGGTCATCGCCACACCTCGGTCGCGAACTCCGCCAGCAGCGCCGACGTCGTCGCGGCCCGGGTCACGTGCGGGCAGTGGCCGGCGCCCGCCAGCTCCACGTGCCGCGCGCCCAGCAGCCCGGCCAGCGCCCGGCCCCACTCCGGCGGGCAGATCTCGTCCCGGCCGCCGTGCAGCACCAGCGCCGGACAGCGCACCCGGCCGGCCACCGCGCGCGACCGGGTGGCCTGCCCGGCCCGGTCCGTCCCGGCCCGATGGGCGACCGTCGCGGCCAGCACCTCCGGCGTGTTGTCGAGGCCGGCGGCGATCCCCGCCGCCCGGTCCTCACCGGTCGCCTCCGGGCCGAGCGCCGTCGACACGAACCAGCTCACGAACCCCGGGTAGTCCCACTCCCAGGATCGCCGGTTGTACCGGGCCCAGCCGTCCAGGCCCTCCAGATTCTCCTCGAACAGGGTGGTGGCCAGCTGCAACGCGCTCGGCGCCGTCCCGGTCACGTCCACCGTCGGGCCGATCAGCGCCAGACCCGCCACCCGCTGCGGTGACGTCGCGGCCACCAGCAGGCCGACCAGGCCGCCGAGCGAATTGCCGACCAGCAGCGCCCGTGGCGTCTCCGTGGCGTCCAGCACCGCCAGCACGTCGGCGGCCAGCTCCTCCGGGGCGTACGCCGAAGCCTCCACCGGCCGGTCCGACTCGCCACTGCCCCGGGAGTCGAAAGTCACCACCCGGAACCGTTGCGCCAGCGCCGTCACCTGAGGCCGCCACATCAGCCGGTTCGTCACCATCCAGGCCGGCAACAGGACGATCGTCCGGTCCCCGGTGCCCTCCACCTCGTACGCGAGCCGAACCCCGTCCCGCTTCGCCGTACCCCGCATCGTGTCCTCCTCGTTCGGATGACCCTCAGCCTTCGCGGGACGGCTGTCCGCCGGCCGGCATCCGGCTGACGTGCCACTGCCGAACGGTTTGACCCGCTCCGACGGGCGACCGGTATTGCGGCGAACCCGGGACGTGCGAGATTGTCGCGCGTGTTCGAGGAGGCCCCCATGGAAGAAGCGATCGAGGCGTACGCCGCCGGTCACACCGACGGCTCGGCCGGATACCGGGACAAGGAGCGCGCCCACCACCCGGAGACCGGCGAGGACTACCGGATCGGCGTCGTCGACGGCAGCGTCGCGGCGTTCCAGACCGAGTTGCTCGCCGAGGTCCGCCGGCTGCTCGGCGAGAACCGCTGAGCAGCGCCACACGCGGAAAAACGGGGGGCGCTTTGGCATCTTCCCGGTGGCTCGGCTAAGGTTTCATCCGTCGCCAGGGAAACCGGCGCGACATGCGGAAGTGGCGCAGTGGTAGCGCATCACCTTGCCAAGGTGAGGGTCGCGGGTTCGAATCCCGTCTTCCGCTCGGAGAAGGCTGTTGCTGAGCGTTGCATCGGCCGCCACGGTGGAGTGGCCGAGAGGCGAGGCAACGGCCTGCAAAGCCGTGTACACGGGTTCAAATCCCGTCTCCACCTCGCATCACCAGGGCGATTGGCGCAGCGGGAGCGCGCTTCCTTGACACGGAAGAGGTCACTGGTTCGATCCCAGTATCGCCCACCAATAACCTTGCTACCGGCGGTAGCGTCGCTAAACGAGCGCACAACCTCCGCCGCCGGTCCCTTCGCCTGAGGGGCACACCGGCAACAAGCCTTCGCTGGCGGAGTTGCAGGCTGTCGCACACGACCTCGGCAAGGCTTCGCCCGACCTCCAAGCGCCGCGATGATGTTCTTCGGCCGAGAGGCGACAGAGGCGAGCGGCCTTGGCCCGAACCCTTCACCTCCGGGACTCCGGTCCGCCCCGCGGGCTCAAGTGACGCCTGTTGCTGGTCGCTCTGGACCGGGGGGCTCCGCGACCCGCTCCAGCCGGGTCCATCGGGCCCAGCCGCGCTCGCGAACCAGCTCCCGCAGCCGTGTCGCCCGTGCGTCGGACTCGACGGCGAGGGCGTCCAACAGGTCGAAGAGCATGTCGTCGTCGGACCCGGCGTCGATGCCGGCCGCGCCGGAGGCGTACGCCTGCTCGCAGAGAGCGGCCATCACGTCGGCGGCCTCCACCAGGCGGGGGTCGTCGTGGCCCGCGTCGCCGTCGAAGATCTCGGAGAGGAGGCGATAGAGCCGGACCATGAGCGGGTCCTCGAGCTCGGCCAGTTTCGCGGGTATCCACTCCTCGACCTGGTCGGGCCAGCGCGCCGCCATGAGGATCCACCCGTCCCGCTCGCCCGTCACCATCCGTGCCGACACGCCGATCTCCCGCAGGCGGTCGAGGTAGGCGACCACCGCCGGAGGCAGGACCAGGCTGTCCCCGGCGGTGAGCTGGGCGATCTGTTTGCGGCTGGTCTCGAGCCGTTCGATCTCGTCGCGCAGGTGCTCATCGATCCGGTGGGCCGCCTCGGCGAACGTCGGAGCGTCGGCGTCGAGCATCTCGCGTATGCGGGACAGCGGCACGCCGGCGTTCGCCAGGGTGCGGATCTTGATGAGCGACACGACGGCCGTGGCACCGTACCGACGGTATCCCGAGGGGTCCCGTTCCGGCTCCGCTAGGAGTCCGACCTGGTGGTAGTGCCGCACAGCCCGCACCGTGACGCCGGCGTACTGCGCCAGCTGGCCGATCGTCAGCATGCCGCCCACCTCACCCGGTCAGGATATTTTGCGACGGTACGTGATGTTCGCGAGGACGTAGCCGACGATCAGGATCCCGGCGCACCAGCCGAGGGCGGTCCAGATGTCGTTGCCGACCGGCTGCCCGGCGAAGAGGTCGCGGATCGTGTTGGCGATGGAGGTCACCGGCTGGTGTTCGGCGAAGGCGCGTACCGGGCCCGGCATGGTGTCGGTGGGCACGAACGCCGAGCTGATGAACGGCAGGAAGATCAGCGGATAGGCGAACGCGCTCGCGCCGTCCACGGTCTTCGCGGCGAGACCCGGGATGACAGCCAGCCAGGTCAGCGCCAGGGTGAACGCAACGAGGATGCCGGCGACCGCGAGCCAGGCGGCCACCGGGGCGCTCGTGCGGAAGCCCATCAGCAGGGCGACGCCGATCACGACCGCGAGCGAGATGACGTTGGCGAGCAGCGAGGTCAGCACGTGCGCCCAGAGCACGCCGGACCGGGCGATGGGCATGGAGTGGAAACGCTCGAAGATGCCGCCCCGCATGTCCTCGAAGAGCCGATACGCGGTGTACGAGATGCCCGACGCGATGGTGATGAGCAGGATGCCGGGAAGCAGATAGTTCACGTACGAGACCGATCCGGTGTCGATGGCGCCGCCGAACACGTAGACGAACAGCAGCATGATCGCGATGGGTGTGACCGCGGTCGTGATGATGGTGTCGAAGCTGCGGGTGACGTGGCGCATGGTCCGTCCGGTGAGGACGGCTGTGTCGCCGAACAAGTGCGTGGTCATCATCGTCCTCAGTTCTTGGCGTCTTCGCCGGTGCGGCCGACGACCGCGAGGAAGACCTCTTCGAGGGAGGGCCGCTTCTCGACGTACTCGACCTTGGCGGCCGGCAGGAGTCGCTGGAGCTCGGTCAGGGTGCCGTCGACGATGATCCGGCCTTCGTGGAGGATCGCGATCCGGTCGGCGAGCTGCTCGGCCTCGTCCAGGTGCTGGGTGGTGAGCAGCACCGTCGTGCCGCCCTCGGCGAGTTCCCTGACGGCCTGCCACACCTCGATGCGTGCCTCCGGGTCGAGTCCGGCCGTCGGCTCGTCGAGGAACATGACCGGCGGCTTCCCGATGAGACTCATCGCGATGTCCAGGCGGCGGCGCATGCCCCCGGAGTACGTCGCCACCCGCCGAGCGCCGGCCTCGGCCAGCGCGAAACGCTTCAGCAGGTCGTCCGCGATCGCACCCGGATTCTCGAGGTGCCTCAGCCGGGCGACCAGGATCAGGTTCTCGCGCCCGGTGAGGATCTCGTCGACGGCCGCGAACTGGCCGGTCAGGCTGATGGACTCACGAACGTCGGTGGCCTGGGCCACGACATCGAAGCCGTTCACCGTCGCGGTTCCCGCGTCCGCCTTGAGCAGTGTGGAAAGGATCCGCACCACCGTTGTCTTGCCCGCCCCGTTCGAGCCGAGCAGGGCGAAGATGCAGCCCCACGCCACCTCGAAGTCCACGCCGCGCAGCACACGCAGCTCCTTGTACGACTTCTCCAGGCCCCGCACATGGATCGCGGGCTCCGAAGCCTGCCGGATTGCCGCCGGGATTCTCATGCGGACAGTGTCGAAGGTTGACCCTGCGTCAGGGTCAAGCCCGCCGGACAGCTCGTCTCGCCACGAGGCTGTCCGTGCCGCCCCGTGTCTGAGCGGTGAACCAGGTCAGGGCGTCCGCCGGCGTACGGCTGGAAGGGTCCCGATTAGGCCGTGAGCTGCGGGTATACCGCGTCCCCGACGCCCTGTATCGCTGTCGGGGTGGTGACCTGAGGGCGAGGACCGGGCCCGCGGGCTCGCCTGGCTGCAGGAGAATGCTGCGGACTACCTCGACTTCGAAGCCCTGGACGAGTACGAACGCTCGGGTCGGTGACCGACTACCCGGCCGACACCTCGGCAGTCTGGCGGCTTCTGCGCGGGCAGATCGGCGGCCCGTGGCCCCGGCTGGTCGCGCAGGGCGTTGTCGCGATCTGCCCGCCGGTCGAGTCCGAACTCATGGTCGGTGTTCGGGCGGGCCGCGACCTTGAACCCTTCACTGCGGTGCTGCGCCGCACGTTCGCCTGGGTCCCGGCGCTCGACGATCCTTGGCGGCAGGTGCTTGCGGTTCAGCGGGATCTGATCAAGACCGGCCATCACCGCGGGCCGTCGCCGATGGACCTCATCATTGCACTGACCGCGGAGGCGCACGGCCTGACCCTCGCGTACGTAGACGCCGACTTCGATGCCATCGCCAAGGTGCGCCCCGGCATCGCGATGGTCCGGATCGACCAGCCGAGTGCCTCTTGAGCGGCACGGACGACCAGCGGTGACGGCGGCCTCCTGAGCGGCATTGTCACGGCCGCCGACCTCACTCAGCGCTTCGGCGTGACGGCGAGCCCGTTCATCCTCATGGAGGAGGCGGAGCTCAGGCTGCGTCGCCGGGTCGACGACACCATCGACATTTGCTCCGATTGGTCAACGCCGCTCAGGAAGCCGGCTGATCAGAGGCATCTAGGCCGGGGTTTCACTTGTCCTGGACAGCGAAGGACTCGCCAAGCTCTCCTCCGGAGACGATCGAGCCCGGCAGGTCTCGGCGATCCGGCGGACCAGGGCCTGCACGGTCCGCTCGATCGTCTGGCCCTCCCGGGCCGCGGCCGCGATCATCTCGGAGAAGTTGTCGACCCCGGACAGCCGCTTGTCGGCCTCCCGAACCAGGCCGCGGATCTGGGCGAACAGTTTGACGGCGTCGGCCCGGTCATCGATGCGGCTGCACTCGACCCGGCCGTTGAACGTCAGGGCGTCCATCTCCCGCAGCAGTCCCTCCAGACGGCTGAGTGGCACCCGTAGGTCCGGCATCAGGTCCCGCAGTTCGGCGAGGCGCCGGCCGGTGGTCTGGACGTCGTCCGAGATCCCCTCGGCGAGGAGCCCCAGATCGTCGATGAGTATCGGGTCGGACGGCTTGTCCCGGATCAGCTCGGTGACGAAGACCCGCAGCGCGTCGACCTCGAGTTTCGACGCGGCGACGGAGTATGCCAGCGCCCCGAGAGTGGCGCGGATCTTGTCGATGACCTCGGTGAGGGGGTCGGCGGCGGCGAGGATGCCGCCGACGCCGTCCTTGACGAGTTCGGCGACCGCGGAGACGCCGGCGGCCCGCTCACCGAGCTGGTGGCCGAGCAGCGCCGTCTGCAACGAGAAGAGATAGATCTTGCGGGCCAGTTCCCGGACGTACGCGGACTGGTCGGCGAGCTGCGTGCTGTATGACTCGAACATGTCGATCCGGTGCACGAGCGCCAGCAACGCGTCCGAGACCTCGGCGTACTCGCGGCCCAGCTCGGCGGACCGGAGCGCGGCGCCGCGGCGGTCGGGCCGGCCGGACGCACGGAACTGCTCCTCGGCGGCCTGCATCACCTCGGTCCGGGCGGCGACCTCGGCCGGGAGGAGCTGGCCCATGAACACCTCGTAATCGGCGAAACCGGCCTCGGCGAGCAGTTCCCCGAGCCGGGCCGTGCCCGCCGCGATGATCTCCGAGGTCGACGCGCCGGCCGCCTCGGCCGCCTGCTCGGTGGCGAGGACGTCGGCGTAGATCGCCTGGACGGTGGCGAACAGTTCGGGATGGCACGGCTTCTGCCGGATGGACAGGTATCCGCCGGTGACCGGCCGCATCGAGGTGAGCACCCAGTAGTGGGAGCCGTCGGCGGCGAGGTTCACCGTGTATGCGCTGATCTGGAGCCCGGCAAGGAGACGGTCCCACACCAGTGCGAACACCGACCGGGGCATCGCCGGGTGCCGGACGATGTTGTGCGGCGCCCCGAGCAGCTCCTCACGGGGGTAGCCGGAGACCCGCGCGAACACGTCGTTGCCGGACAGGATCCGGCCCTTGGTGTCGGTACGGGAGAAGAACAGGTCACTGACCCGGAACGTGCTCTCCTGGCCGGTGGCGGCGGGGCGGGCGCGGCGCACGAGTCCTCCAGCGTGGTGGTGTGCCGACGGGGCTACACCATGTCGGGTCCGGCATGCGGTCGGCGGTGCGGGAACCCCTGGCGGCCGCCGTCCGCGGCGGCCTGTTCCCGTCCTGTTGGTAATCGGCCTGCGGGGCGGCGAGTGGAGGAATCTGGCCGTGGTGGGTGAGCCGTGTCCTCCTCCGGGCCGTGGGGTTTCGGCGGATCGCCTGGAGATCACGCGATGCCGGTGACCGCACCTGACGCGCGTTCCCGTCCCGGAACGCCGGTATGAGATCCGGCAAGCGCCTCTGTCGCCGGCGTCTCCGCGGGTTCGGATGATCGCCATGCCGGCTCGTAATGTCGCAGGCAACCCTTGCCCGCCCGCTTCGCGGCATACAGGGCGATGTCGGCGTGGCGCATGAGTTCGCCGGTGTCCGAGGAGGGCCGATGAAGCTCCGCGATACCGACGCTTCCGCCAACCGTGACGGATCGGTGGACGATCTCGATCGGCACCGTCAGCGCCCGGATGATGCGCGCGGCAGAATCCTCGGCCCGGTTGCGGCCGGCCCCGACCAGGATGATCGCGAATTCGTCACCGCCGAGCCGAGCGGTGATCTCGGTCGCCGTCGGCGGGACCGCGAGCAGCAGTCGCTGCGCCACCTCCCGAAGCAGAAGGTCACCCGCGGCATGGCCGAGGGTGTCGTTCACTTCCTTGAACCCGTCAAGATCAAGCATGAGGAACATCGTGCCGGGCACCGGCGCGGCGTCGAGCCGGGCGAGCCGGTCGGCGACCATGGCCCGGTTGGGCAGAGCCGTCAGGCGGTCATGAAAGGCCTCATGCGCCAGGCGGCTGCGTTCCCGCTCCAGGCTCTCGCTCAAATGCCTGGTCAAGCGCAGCGAGAGCAACTGCCTTGCGAGTACCGCGCCGACCATCAGGGTCGCCGACCACACCGCGATGACGTCGACGGTGATGGTTCGGTGAGCGGTCACCAGGGCGGCGAGCAACAGCGCGAGTATCGGCAGGTAGGGCAATGCCTGCCCGATCGCCGTCGAGGGCTCCCACGCGCGTTTGTCGCCAGCGGGCAACGGCACCGAGGGCGCCAGCGCGATCAATCCGGCGGCCAGCAGCAGCCCCCCGCTCAGCAGCGGCCGGATGTTCCAGCCGGCGGCGGTGCCGAACACCTCGTACAGCAGAGAGACGCACGCCACCGTGACGCCGCCGGCAAGGTAGGTCAAGGCCGAGGATCCCGGTTTCCCCCCGCCGGCCAGCAGCAGCAGCGCGACCGCCAGCACCGCGACCGCGGCCACCGGATAGATCACGTCGAAGACGTAATCCAGGCCGGTCAGGCCCTGAGCGCGGAGCCGGGTCAACGCGAAGGACCAGGTGAACGTGAACAGCCCGGTCGCCGCCACCGCACCGTCGAGCACCATCCGCCAGCGCGCCGCACCGGTGGCCGGCGCCGTCGGCACCGACAGCATCGCGCCGATGGCGAGTGCGAACGCGGCGATGTTCACCACATGCCCGAAGACGGTACGCCCGACGGCATGGCCGCTGCCGAAAAGTTGCGCCGCGCTGGTCGCCTCCCCGATCAGCCAGCAGACCATGGCAGCCGTGGTGTGCATCCAGACCCCACGCCCGGAGGCCCGGCCCGCCGGGAGGCGCCGCGCTGCCCGGGCATGGCTGGCCACGCCCAGAGCCGTCATCATGATCATGACGATGGTGGCGACCGTCGCGCCGTGATCCTCCGACAGCATGCGGATGACGGTGACCGCGACCGCAGCGACCGCTACCGCTGACTGGCAGATCTGTCGCTGGCGCATGCCGACCACTCCCTCATCACCCGTGCCAGGACCTTGTCGGCAGCAACCGCCGCGAGGTGAGCGTGCCGGGCCGACGCGATCAGCCGATGCCGCCGGGCACGGGGCGGCCAGGTGCTGGTCTAAACGTCGGCGCGGGGAGGCGGGGCATTGTTGTCTGTCGTGCGCGGATGCCCCACGCCCACCAGACGTTTTCAGGGCTCCCGGGCACACGAACGGCGGATGAGGACGAATGCCGGAACTGGAGGGCGATCATCCCGGCTCCGGAGTGCCCTGTGAGGCGTTTCCGGCGGCCGGCCGCGGCCCGTTCAGCGCGCCGCCGAGCCCCGTTTCCCGCCGGCCGACGGGACGGTCCCGATGGGGCTGGACGGTGTCCGGCGTACCGGAAGGGGACGTGCGCGAGGCGCGGTGGCTAGGCCGGGGGGACGAGGGAGTCGGTGAAGACGGCCAGGATCCGGCCGCCGTGGTCGTAGGCGACCAGCCGGCCCGCCGCGATGTTGGCCAGGCGGAAGGAGAAGGTGCGCCGGCCGGGGAACATCTCGACGATGGGGATCTCCCGGGGTGGGCCGCCCGGGGCGCTGGTGAACTCGAGGCGGGCGACCCGGTCGTCGACCACGCCGTTGACCCGGACCTTGGTGGGCTCGCGCAGCGTGCCGAAGCTCACCGGGGCGCCGGTGGTCCGGTCGGCGCAGGTCTCGGCGGTTCGGCAGTAGAAGAAGTACCGCGGATTCGCGGTGTCGGCCAGGCTGTACGCCTTGAAGGTGGGATCCGCGCCGGCCGGCAGGGGGAGCACCGCGAAACCGGCGACGGCCGCGGCGACGGTGACCGCCGCCCGCGGCCAGACACGATGCGGCACCGTCCGGCGGGCCTGGTGGACCGCTGCCACGCCGAGACCGGTCAGGCAGACGGCCACGGTCGCCAGCGAGCGGGCGTTCTCGAACAGGAACTGCAGGCCGGGGCGCAGCGACACCGTGCCGAGGAGGCTGCCCAGCGACAGCGTCATGATCACCAGCAGGGCGGCGCCCGCGACCCGGCGCAGGCGGCCGTGCGCCGCGATCATCAGCATCGCGGCGAGGACCGGCCACAGTTGGTGGTGGGTCCACGAGACCGGGGAGGCCGCGACGGTGGCGCAGCCGACGAGGACCGCCGCGCGGCCCGGTTCGCCGGCCAGGGCGATGCGCCGGGCGTGCCACAGGGCGACGGCGCAGACGAGCGCCACCAGGGCCGCCCACAGCAGCGGGAGGGTCTGCGGCGCCATGCCGGCGCGCATCAGCATGCCGTGGAGCGACTGGTTGCCGAGGGACGCCAGGTTGCCGATCCGGGACGTCTGCAGCATGGTCCCGGTCCAGTACGCCCAACTGTCGGACGGCAGGAGCAGCGCGCCGATCAGGGCGCAGGAGGCGAAGGCGCCGATCGCGCGGGCCGCGTCGCGGGGCCGGCGGGCGACCAGGAAGAAGACGACGAACAGCAGTGGGGTCAGTTTGATCGCCGCGGCCACGCCGACCAGCACGCCACGGTAGCGGGCGGGTGTCAGGCCGGTCGCGTCGATCAGTGCCAGCAGCACGATGAACACGCTGACCTGGCCGAAGCGCAGATTGCTCTGTGCCGGGGCGGACAGCAGCAACGCGCACGCGGCCACCGCGACCAGCAGCGGCCGCCGGTCGGCCGATGTGGTGAGGGCCCGGCCGGCGGTCACCGCGATCGCCGCGATCGCCGCGACCACCAGGACCAGCCAGATCAGCCGTGCCACCGGTTCGGGAACCAGCGTCAACGGTTGCAGCAGCAGGGCCGCGAACGGGGGGTACGTGAACGGGCCGCCGTTCTCGGCGACGTAGCCGTACAGTGGCTGGCCGTCCTGCACGGTCCGCACCGCGCCGTAGTAGATGTGCAGATCCGAGAGGCGATCGCCGGGCGGGCGCCGCAGCACCAGGGCGGAGGAGATCAGCGCGAGGGCGCCGAACAGCGCCCAGACGGCCCGGGTGCGGCGATCGATCATCGGGCCAGGCTATCGGGGCGCTGCCGGCCGGGATACGGGCGCCCAGCCGCCGGCGGGAGGGGCGGGGGTTTGCCGTGCCCAACGGGTGAACAGGGAGACCTGTTGCACAGAAGTGGATGTTTTCCCAGGCCAGCGCTTTGCGTGAGGGTACCCTAAGTCCGCTTTGCCGACTTTGTCGAGTGAGGTCGCATTGATCTCAACCTAGGTTGAGGTTTTAAAGTCGCTTCGGCCTGCCGTCGATCTTGGCTGACGGAATCGAAGCGCGAGTTAGGAAGCGACCATGAACCGCCCCCTGCGAGTTGCCGTCATCGGAGCCGGCCCGGCCGGTATCTACGCCGCCGACCATCTGATCAAGGCATCGGAGACGGTCACCGTCGACATCTTCGACAAGCTGCCGACCCCCTACGGTCTCATCCGGTACGGCGTGGCACCGGACCACCCCCGGATCAAGGAGATCGTCAACGCGCTCTTCCGGATCCTCGACAACCCCCGGATCCGGTTCATCGGCAACGTCTCGTACGGCGTCGACGTCAAGCCCGAGGAGCTGAACCGCTTCTACGACGCCACGGTGATCTCCACCGGCGCCGAGAAGGACCGGTCCCTCGACATCCCGGGCATCGATCTGCAGGGCAGCTTCGGCGGCGCCGACTTCGCCTCCTGGTTCAACGGCCACCCGGACGTGCCGCGTGACTGGCCGCTGGACGCCAAGGAGGTCGCCGTCATCGGCGCCGGGAACGTGGCCATCGACGTGGCCCGGATCCTCTCCAAGACCGCCGACGAGCTGCTCGTCACCGAGATCCCGGACAACGTCTACCAGGCGCTGAGGAACAGCCCGGTCACCGACGTGCACATGTTCTCCCGCCGCGGCCCGGGGCAGGTCAAGTTCACCCCGCAGGAGCTGCGCGAGCTGGACCACTCGCCGAACGTCGAGGTGATCGTCCACCCCGAGGGCATCGAGTTCGACGAGGCCAGCCTGGAGGCGATGCGCCAGACCCGGCACGTCAAGATGTGCGTCGACATCCTGCAGAACTGGGCCGTCCGCGACCCACGGGACCGCCCGCGCCGCCTGCACCTGTACTTCCTGCAGGCTCCGGTCGAGGTGCTCGGCTCCGACGGCAAGGTCGTCGGCCTGCGCACCGAGACGCAGGAGCTCACCGGCGACGGCTGGGTACGCGGCACCGGCGAGTTCACCGACTGGCCCGTCCAGGCGGTCTACCGGGCGGTCGGCTACCTCAGCAGCGCGCTGCCGGACCTGCCGTTCGACACCAGGACCGGCACCATCCCGCACGCCGCCGGACGGGTTCTCGACCTGGACGGCGAGCACATCCCCGGCGTGTACGTGGCCGGCTGGATCAAGCGCGGCCCGGTCGGCCTGATCGGCCACACCAAGGGCTGCTCCGGTGAGACCGTCGCCAGCCTGCTGGAGGACCTGGAGCAGGACCGGCTGCCGGCCGCCACCGAGACCGACCCGGCCGCCGTGGTCGCCTACCTGGAGCAGCGCGGCCTGCCGATCACCACCTGGGCCGGCTGGCAGTTGCTGGACGCCCACGAGATCGCGCTCGGCGAGCCGCACGGCCGCAAGCGGATCAAGGTCGTCGACCGCGACGAGATGACCGCCATCTCGCGCGGCTGACACGTCACGAACGAAGGGCCGGGGTGGCGGACACCCCGGCCCTTCGTGTGCCGGTCAGACCTGGAAACCCCGGTGACGGCGGAACAGTTTGCGCGCCATGAACACGGTCTGGGCCACGGTGGCGATGTAGAGGATCGGCCAGCCGAGCGACAGGATCGCCGACTGGATCTCGATGCTCTGCTGGCTCCAGGCGTAGGTCGCGGCGATGACGATGGCCACCAGCACCACGAGCGGCATGACGTACGCCGAGCCCTTGCCCTTCTCCGCGTTGGCCTGGGCCGCCCAGTTGTCCTTGTCGGTCTGGGCGAAGAACTGCGTCCAGGCCGAGACGAAGTGCCCCATCCTGATCCACATGTACATCTCCGCCGGGAAGGCGAGGGCGGCGTACAGGAGGTCGGACGCGCTCTTGTCCTTCATCGCCAGCGCGAGCCGCAGATTCAGCAGCGCCGCGACCGCCGGCGGGATGAGCCAGATCGGGTTGAACACGAACGCGTTGATCGACAACGACGCCACCAGCAGCAGCAGGAAGCCCAGCCGGGAACCGATGTTGAAGATCATCGAGATGTTCTCGTACCAGCGAAGCCGCAGGTTGGGGTGCATCGGCTGGCCCTTGTTGTCGCCCCGCTGGCCCGGCCAGAACAGGTCGATCGCGCCGAAGTTCCACTTCACCTGCTGGCCGTGCAGCGCACGCAGATTCGTCATCGGGCCGACGTAGGCGCGGGCCGTGGCGCTGATCTTCGTACTGAAGCCGGCGTCCTTGATCTGCAGCGAGAGCTTGCTGTCCTCCACCTCGCTGTCGCGCACCCAGGGCGCCTGCTGATGGTGGCGGACCATCACCATCTCCAGCGCCCGCACGTTGAAGAGGCTGCACTGGCCGCCGAGCACCGCCATGTTGCGCCCGCGCAGCAGATTGTCCATGTTGAACGCGCCGAACTGGGCGCGCTGACCGGCCACCAGGAAGCGTGCCGTCAGGCCCCGGTAGCGGCTCTTGTCGATGCTGTAGATGGCGCTCAGCCCGCCGATCCGCGGGTCGTCGGTCATCTCCAGTTCGAGCCGTTCCACGACGTCACGGGCGAGGGTGGTGTCGCCGTCCACGCCCAGGATGTAGTCGTGACCGCGGGACAGGAAGTAGCCGTAGTTCAGGGCCCCGACCTTCTTGTCGGGGTTGACGCCCATGTCATGGACGTGGACCTCGGTGACGAACTTCTGGCCCTTCACCGTACGGGTGTGCTCGCCCGCGAAAGTGCGGGCGATCTCGGGGGTGTCGTCGTCGGTGTTGTTGATGATGACGTGGATGACGTCCGGCAGCCGCGTCTGAGCGAGGAGGCTCCGCAGGACGTCGCCGATCGTCTCCTGCTCGTTGTAACAGGGAATGATGCAGCTGATCGTGGCGTGCCGGGGTCCGCCCGCCATCACCGCCGCGGCGATCTCGTCAGCGGCGTCCTCGACCGCCTCCAGCTCCGCCAGCCTCGGGGCCGGTGGCAGTGCCAGCGGCCCGGCTTTGGCGCTGCGCGGGATCAGGATCTGCCGGTCGGTGGCCCGGCGCAGGCCGGGAACGGTCTCGCTCGTCATCAGGCGGCACCGTTCCTCAGCAGCGGCAGGGTGAGCGTGTCGAGAGCGGTCGAGCGGTAGTAGCTGTTCGACTCCGGGGCGGTCTCCACCAGGAGGTCCATTCGTATGGTCAACGTGAGTCTCGTGGCTCCCGTCGTGGCCGCCGGCAGCGTCACCACGGTGTTGTAGGGATAGGGCGGGGTGACGTCGAACTTCCCCTTGTCGGTGTACGCCTCGGTACGTGCCGAGCCGTCGTCCTGCGTCACCTGGAAGGTGCTGACCGTGACGCGATGCTCGCTGTCGGCGTCCTCGATGTGGGCCGCGACGTTGATGGTCTTGACCGAGGCGGCGGTGTACAGCTTCGCGTCGTCCGAGGTCCAGTAGGTGAGCGTGACAGTGAAGTCGCCCTGTTTCACGCGACGGACGACGGATCCGGTGTCCAGCGGGCCGCTCTCGCGGGCCGGTGTCGTGGCAGGGGCACCGCTCGCGGACGCCGACACGGCCGGTTCGGCGGGGGAGGCGCCGGCCGGGGTCTTGCCGAGCAGGGGTCTGCTGCTGCTGGTCAGCTCCTGGATGCTGCCGCATCCGGCCAGGCTGCAACTCAGCACGGCGGCCGTCATGCCGACGACCGCACTACGGGGGAGGCGCACGGGGAGCCCTTCGCTTCAGAATTCGGGCAGGCTGGTACCGATGGGGACGCCTGCCTGTCAACGGCCGGGGTCGGGGCATCATGTCGGCGGCCGGACAGTGACTCTGAGGGATCCGCCGGGGGAGGTTCCCCCGGCGGCGGGCCGGTGACCGGCTGATCAGTCCGGTGGTGGCGGGATCCGGCGGCGGACGTCCTCGACCGTCGCCGGGCCGGGCTCCCACGCCGCCACCCACGGCTTGTCCGGCGGCGGGCTGATCACACCCTCCTCCAGGAACGCGTACCGCCCGCGCAGCACCCGCTCGGCGGCCTTCGCGTCCAGGGCGTCGGTGTTGTCCCACAGCGCGGACAGATGTGCCTCGGCCCGCAGCCGGGCCTGCCGGCAGAACAGGTCGGCCAGCTCCCGGCCGGCGGGACGGCCGTCGCGTTCGGCGTGCGCCCGCGAGCACACCGCCGCCATCGCGAACAGCTCCGCGCCGATGTCCACGATCCGGCCCAGGAACGCCTGCTTGCGCTCCATCCGGCCCTGCCAGCGGGACATCGCGTAGAAGGTGGACCGGGCCAGCCGCCGCGAGGTGCGTTCCACGTATCGCAGATGGTGCCCCAGGGGGCCGAATTCCCCGTACGCCGAAGGGTTCTGACCCTGACCGACCGTGAGGGTGGGCAGCCAGCGCGCGTAGAACGCCCCGGCTCGCGCCCCGGCGCGGGCCTTGCGGCCGAGATCGGCCTCCGGGTCGATGATGTCGCCCGCCACCGACAGGTGGGCGTCGACCGCCTCGCGCGCGATGAGCAGGTGCATGATCTCGGTCGAGCCCTCGAAGATCCGGTTGATCCGCAGGTCGCGCAGGATCTGCTCGGCCTCGGCGGCGCGCTCGCCGCGGGCGTCCAGCGACTCGGCCGTCTCGTAGCCGCGGCCGCCGCGGATCTGGATCAGCTCGTCGGCCACCAGCCACGCCATCTCGCTGGCGAACAGCTTGACCAGGGCGGCCTCGATCCGGATGTCGTTGCGGTGGTCGTCGGCGATCCGGCAGCAGAGGTCCAGCATGGACTCCATGGCGTAGGTGGTCGCCGCGATGAACGCGATCTTCTTGGCCACCGCCTCGTGGTCGCCGACCGGGCGGCCCCACTGGACGCGGTCGGCCGACCACTCGCGGGCGATCGCCAGTGCCCGCTTGCCCGCGCCCACACACATCGCGGGCAGGGACAGCCGGCCGGTGTTGAGGGTGGTCAGCGCGATCCGCAGGCCCTTGCCGAGACCGCCGATCACGTTCTCCGCCGGGACGAACACGTCGTGGAAGCGGGTCACGCTGTTCTCCAGGCCGCGCAGGCCGAGGAACGCGTTGCGCCGTTCGACGGTGATGCCGGGCGCGTCGCCCTCCACCACGAACGCGGTGATCCCCTTCCCGGGGACCCGGGCCATCACCACGAGCAGGGTGGCGACCGTGCCGTTGGTGGCCCACAGCTTCACCCCGTTGAGCCGGAAGCCGCCCTCGACCGGCTCCGCCACGGTGCCCAGGCGGGCCGGGTCGGAGCCGACGTCCGGTTCGGTGAGCAGGAAGGCGGACACCTCACCGGCCGCCAGCCGGGGCAGGAACGCCCGTTTCTGCGCCTCCGTGCCGAACTGCTTGAGCGGCTGCGGCACCCCGATCGACTGGTGCGCGGAGAGCAGCGCGCCCACCGACGCGCTGACCGAGCCGGTCATCGTCAGCGCCTTGCAGTAGTGCAGATTGGACAGGCCGAGGCCGCCGAACTCCTCGTCGATCTTCATGCCGAAGGCGCCCAGCCGGGCGAGCCCGTGGAAGACCTCGTCCGGGATCCGCGCCTCCCGCTCGATGCGGGCGCCGTCCACCTCGGACCGCAGGAACTCCTCCAGCCGGTCCAGGAACTCGGGCCGCGGCTGCGCCGCGGGTGGCGGATCGATCAGATCCAGCCGGAATCGGCCGAGAAACAGCTCCTTGCCGAAGCTGGGCCGGGTCCACTCGGACTCGCGGGCGGCCTCCGCGGTCTGGCGGGCCTGCTTCTCGGAAACGTCGGTGGTTTTGCGCTGAGTCGTGCTCATGGCATTCCCCCTCGCCGGAACACGCTACCCGCGAGTACCCGGGTAGGGAACTCCCCGCCTAAGTCCGCTTCGTAAGCTTATGGGTGATCTTGCGTTCCGGAAACCGTGAGCAGTCTCTTGGCGAATTCCTAGGAATCGCTTCTAGGGTCGAGAAATGCTGAGTGTGGCGGTCGTGCCGTGATGACGGTGCTCCGCCCGGAGGGCGCCGAGGCGCCGGAGCCCCCTCCGGAGGAGCGGAAGAGCCGATGGAACGCCGCTGACCTGCGCCGTAGGGCGCTCGTGGGCGCGATCGTGGTGTGGGCCGTGGCGATCACGGCGCTGGTGGCCGTCCGCGGTGGGGGCGACGACGGCGTGCCCGCCGGGGCCGCCCCGTCGGCCGCGCCCTCCGCCTCCGACGGGCCCCTCACCGTGGCGCAGATCTACCAGACCCTCACCCCTTCGGTGGTGCTCGTCGAGACCACCGGGCACGACTCCGGCAACCGGGCCGAGGCCGGCACCGGCACCGGCGTGATCGCCAACGCCGACGGCACCGTGCTCACCGCCCTGCACGTGGTCGACGGCGCCGAGTCGATCCGGCTCACCTACGCCGACGGCACCAAGGCCGAGGCCCAGCTGCGCAGCGAGGACCCGGCGCGCGACATCGCCACGCTCACCCCGCGGGCACTGCCGCAGACCCTGGTCCCGGCGGTGCTCGGCGGCGCCGCCCGGGTCGGCGACGACGTGGTGGCGATCGGCAACCCGCTCGGCCTCACCTTCAGCACCACCAGCGGCGTCGTCTCGGGCCTCGCGCGCGAGATGAAGGGCGACGACGGCGAGCCGGACATCGAGGGCCTCATCCAGTTCGACGCGGCGGTCAACCCGGGCAACTCGGGCGGTCCGCTGATCAACGACCGCGGGCAGGTGATCGGCATCGTGATCGCGCTGGCCAACCCGAGCGGCGCGGGCACCTTCATCGGCATCGGGTTCGCCGTGCCGATCGGCGCCGCCCTCGGCGGCTCCGGTGAGGGCGACGGCCAGTCACCACCCCTCTGACTACGAAAGCGATGGACGCATGAGCTGGACCGACGCCCCGCCCGCCACCGCCGGCCCGATCGAGAAGGTGCTGTACGAGGTCAAGAAGACCATCGTCGGCCAGGACAACCTGCTGGAACGGCTGATCGTGGCGCTGCTGGCCCGCGGGCACATCCTGGTCGAGGGCGTGCCCGGACTGGCCAAGACGCTCGCCGTGAAGTCCCTGGCCGAGGCGATCGGCGGTGACTTCCACCGGGTGCAGTTCACCCCCGACCTGGTGCCCGCGGACATCGTCGGCACCCGGATCTACAACCAGCAGACCGGCGAGTTCCAGGTCCAGCTCGGGCCGGTCTTCACCAACCTGCTGCTGGCCGACGAGATCAACCGGGCGCCCGCCAAGGTGCAGAGCGCGCTGCTGGAGACCATGCAGGAACGGCAGGTCACCATCGGCCGGGAGACCCACAGACTGCCCAGCCCGTTCCTCGTCATGGCCACCCAGAACCCGATCGAGAACGAGGGCGTCTATCCGCTGCCCGAGGCCCAGGTCGACCGGTTCATGATGAAGGTGGTCGTCGGCTACCCGAGCGTGACCGAGGAGTTCGTGGTGGTGGAGCGTGCGCTCGGCCGGGCCGCCGCGATCCAGAGGATCATCGACCCGGCGATCCTGACCGGGCTCCAGGACGAGGTCGACAAGGTCTACGTCGATCCGTCCCTGATCGAGTACGCGGTCAACCTGGCCCACGCCACCCGCGACCCGGCCCGGGTGGGGCTCACCGACCTGGCACGGTACGTCACCTTCGGCGCCAGCCCCCGCTCCTCGATCAGCCTGGTGCTCGCCGCCCGGGCCCTCGCCTACATCCGCGGCCGCGAGTACGTGGTGCCCGAGGACCTCGGCGACCTGGCCCTGGACGTGCTCCGGCACCGGCTCGTGCTGTCCTACGAGGCGCTCTCCGACGAGGTCACCGCCGACCTGATCATCTCCAAGATCGTGGCGAACCTGTCGTTCCCGGAGCCGGCGGGCCGGACTCGATGACATCGGCCCCCGAGCGGCTGCTGCGGCGCCTCGAGTGGAAGCTCGGGCGGCGTCTGGACGGGCGCCTGCAGGGTTCCTACCGGACCGTGTGGCACGGCGCCGGGCTGGATTTCACCGACCTGCGCGCCTACACGGCCGAGGACGACGTCCGGCACATCGACTGGAACGTGACGGCGCGCGTGGACGAGCCGTTCGTCCGGTTGTACACCGAGGATCGCGAGATGACCGCCTGGCTGGTGATCGACCGGTCGGCGTCGATGCGCTTCGGTGCCGGCGCGGGTAAGGAGTCGACAGCTTCCGACCTGGCGATCAGTATCGGGCGGTTGATCTCGCAAGGGGGCAACCGGGTCGGGGCGATCCTCTTCGACAACGGGTCACACCGGGTGATTCCGCCGCGTACGGGGCGGGATCAGGTCTTGCGGATAGCGCGCGACCTGACCACAGATCTCCCGAAAAAATCGGATCAGACGACGGATCTGACGGCGATGCTCACGCTGGCGGCGGCGACGACCGCACAGCGGCGCGGCCTCGTCTTCGTGATGTCCGACTTCATCGGCGACCCCGGCTGGGACCGCCCGCTCGCCCGGCTCACCCACCGCCACGAGGTCGTCGTCATCCGCGTCGTCGACCCGGCCGAACTCGAACTGCCCGACCTCGGCCTCATCCTCGTCGAGGACGCCGAGACCGGCGAACAGTTGCTCGTCGACACCAGCGACCCGCTGCTGCGGGCCCGGCTCACCGAACAGGTCGGCGCCCGGGAGGACGAACTCGCCGAGGGCATGCGCAGAGCCGGCGTCGACGCCCACCGGATCACCACCGACCAGGACATGCTCGCCACCCTGGTGGACATGGTCCGCCGATCCGGACGGAGGCGCCGATGACCTTCCTCCACCCGGCCGTGACCGTCGTCGCCGTGCTGCTGACGGCGGCCGCGATCACCGGCTACGTGGCGCTGCAACGGCGGCGCGACCAGGCCCTCGCGGCGGCCGGATTCAGCGCCGTGAAGAAGAGCGGTGTACGACGGCATCTGCCGTACGCGCTGCTCCTGGCCGCCCTCCCGGTCATGCTGACCGGCCTGGCCCGCCCACAGGCCGAGATCGCCGTCCCCCGGGTCGCCGGCACCGTCCTGCTCGCCTTCGACATCTCCAACAGCATGTCGGCCGGTGACGTCGCCCCGAACCGGCTGGCCGCCGCCCAGCAAGCCGCCAAGGGCTTCGTCGAGGACCAGCCGGACACCGTCGACGTGGGCGTGCTCGTCTTCGGCAGCGAGGCCCTGCTCACCCAGGCGCCCACCGACGACCACGCGGCCGCGATCGCCGCGATCGAACGGGTGTCGCCCAGCGGCGGCACCTCCCTCGGCAAGGCCATCCTGGTCGCGCTCGGCACCATCACCGGCAAACCGGTCAACCTTCCGGCCGAAGGTGCCGCACCCACCACACAGGACCTCGGCTACTGGCCGTCGGCGACGATCGTCGTCTTCTCCGACGGCGAGGAGACCGGTGGACCCGACGTACAGGCCGCCGCCGAACTGGCCGCCGCGGCCGGAGTGCGGATCCAGACGGTCGGCGTCGGCACCGCCGAGGGCGGCACCGTCGAGGTGGACGGCTTCCAACTGGCCACCGCCCTCGACGAGACGCTGCTGACGACGGTCGCCCAGGTCACCGGCGGGACGTACCACCCGGCCGGGGACGCGGCCGCGCTCGCCGCCAGCACCGGCTCGATCGATCTGCGGCTCACCACCGAGAAGGAGCCGATCGAGCTGACCGCGCCGTTCGCCGCCGCGGCCCTGCTGCTGCTCACCCTCGGCGGGCTGCTGGGTGTCCGCTGGAACGGAAGGATCGTCTGATGTCGCTGAGCTGGCCGTGGGCGTTGCTGGCGGTCCTGGCCGTACCGCTCCTGCTGACCGCCCGCTGGTGGCTGAACCGGCGCCGCAAGCGGGCCGCCGTCACGGTGTCGAGCATCGCGCTGATCCGGGCCGCCCTGCCCGGCCGCACCGCCTGGCGCCGCAAGATCCCCGTCTACCTGTTCCTGGCCGGGCTGCTCGCCCTGGCCGGTGGCGTGGCGCGGCCGCAGGCGTCGGTCTCGGTACCGTCCAACGACACCACGATCCTGCTGGCCATCGACGTGTCCGGCTCGATGTGCAACACCGACATCGCCCCGAACCGGCTCGCCGTCGCCGTCGACGCGGCCCGCGAGTTCGTCGAGGCGCAGGAGGGCGGCACCCGCATCGGGCTGGTCGCCTTCTCCGGCATCGCCGGCCTGCTGGTGGCGCCGACCACCGACAAGGCACCGCTTCTGAAGGCGATCGACGACCTCAAGACCGGCCGCGGCACCGCCATCGGCCAGGCCATCCTCACCTCGATCGACGCGATCGCCGAGATCAACCCGGAGGTGGCCGGCACCGGCGCCGAACTCGGCGAGACCACCACCCCCGGCGGCACCCCGGCCGACTACCAGCCGGACACCATCGTGGTCCTCACCGACGGCTCCAACACCACCGGCGTCGACCCGGTCACCGCCGCCGAACAGGCCGCGGCCCGCCGGCTGCGCGTCTACACGATCGGATTCGGCACCACCGAACCACAGCAGATGATCTGCACCGCCGACCAGATCGGCGGCGACTCGGCCTTCGGCGGCGGCAACTTCGGCGGCGGTCTAGGCGGCGGCCGGGGCGGCGGCAACCGCGAGATCGACGAGGAGGCCCTCACCCAGGTGGCCGACCTGAGCGGCGGCCGCTACTTCAAGGCCGAGGACGCCGAACAGCTCACCGACGTCCTCGCCGACCTGCCCCGCGAATTCGGCCTCACCAGACGAGACGTCGAGATCAGCGCCTGGTTCCTCCTGCTCGGCACACTCCTGGTCACCGCGGGCGTCACCCTCTCGCTCTGGTGGAACCGCGGCCCCGCGATCCGTCGCCCCCAACCCGTTCAACCCATCTCCGGTACGGGAGGGAAAGCCCCCGAAAGCAGATGACCCCGGACCGCCGAGCCGAGCGACCACCTGCCGGGTCAAGCCTTTGCCGCCCCCGCCGGGCTGAGCTCGGTGGGGGCGGCTGGTCGTGGGGGGTTGTTTCAGGGTTTGGAGGCAGCGTTCTGGGCCGGCTGGTTGTGGGGATTGTCTCCGGAGGTCTGCGGCAGCACTGAGGGCCACCTGGACCCGGTGGCCCGTGCGGCGCCAGCCGCCCGATCAGGCTCAGCCCGGCGGACGCGGCAAAGGCTTGACCCGGCAGATGATCGCGTGGCTCGGCGGGACTGTCCCCGTCTTGCGGGGCGGGGACACGCGTACCGGAAAGGGGTGTTCGGCTTTTTCAGGCCGTGCTGAGGCGGCGGTGGCGTTGGGCGGCCATGCGGACCGGGGCGTTGGATTCGCCGAAGCGGTCGTAGCCGTGGCGGCGTTCGACGATCTCGAAGAAGACGCGGCCGCCGAGGACCGGCGTGTAGAGGTGGAGGAGTTCGCCGCCGGACGGGTCGCGGTCGTAGAGGATGCCGTGCCGGCTCAGGGTGGCCACGTAGTCGGCGGGGAGGTTGAAGCGGGCGGCCAGGTCGTCGTAGTAGTTCGCCGGGACCGGCAGGGACGGCAGGGTCAGCGCCCCGGCGGTGGCGATCAGGTCGGCGGTCGTGAAAGCCACGTGCTGCGGGTCGGCCACGCCGGGCGCCCAGTCGCCGCGACGGAGCAGGGCCACGGTGAGGGCAAGGCGGACGTTGCGATCAGGATCGGCCACGGCGCGTGAGCGCATCAGCCCGTACGGGGCGGCGAACTCCTCGGTGGCGAGATGATCGAGGCCGAGCACCGAGTGGTAGAAGAGGCCGGCCTCGTCGAAGTGGTCGAACGGCTGGGCCAGGCCGAGATGGTCGACGGTGAGCAGGCCGGCGCCGGGGCCCGGAGCCGTGCCGGTGGGCAGGAAGTCGGAGCGCCAGTCGTCACCGGGATGGGTGACGAAGACGTTGGTGCCGTCGGGGGCGGTGATCGCGGCGAGTTCGGCCTCGCCGGGTTCGCGCACGTTGGGGTGGGCCGGGGCGGACAGCGCCTCCGCCCGGGCCAGGGAGAGTGGCGGATTCTCGGAGGTGACCGCGAACGCGCTGATGGCGGCGGGGCCCGGTTGGGTGACGGCGCTGTTCAGCACGATTCGGCAGGCGCCCTGCTCCCACAACTCGACCGGTTTGGTGCGGTGCTGGCCGGTGTGGGCGAAACCGAGTCCGCGCAGGGCGGATCGCAGCTCGGGCCGGGACCGCCCGTCGACGGCGAATTCGGTGAAGGCGTGCCCGGTCAGCCTCGGCGCGGAGGGAAGACGGCGAGCGCCGGACCGGTCGGTGGGGGTGACCGAGGTGGCGGACCGGTCGGTGGGGGCAGCGGTGGTGCTGGGGGCGAGGGCGGCGAGGCGGTCTTCGAGGAGGGTGAGGGAGCGGATCGCGTCGACCGCGGTGCGCGCCGGGTCGGACTGGCGGAAGACGTCGTTGAAGACTTCCAGCGACAGCGGTCCGCCGTAGCCGGCGGCGAGCGCCAGGGAGACGAAGCGGGGCAGGTCGAAGGCGCCCTGACCGGGGAAGAGCCGATGGTGGCGGCTCCATTGGAGCACGTCCATCCGCAGGTGCGGCGCGTCCGCCAACTGCAGGAAGAAGATCTTGCCGGGGGTGATGCCGGCGATGCCGTCCGGTGGAACCTCGCGGGACAGCACGTGGAACGAGTCGAGGCACAGCCCGAGCGCCGGGTGATCGGCTTGTTCGACGATGCGCCACGAGTGGTCCCACGTGGACACGTGACGGCCCCAGGCGAGGGCCTCGTACGCGACCCGCATGCCGTGCCCGGCCGCCCGGTCGGCCAGCAGCGCGAGTTGTGCGGCCGCCAGGTCGTCGTCGTCGACGGCGGCAGGCGACACCGACGAGCACACCAGCACGGTGTCCACACCGAGCTCGGCCATCACGCCGAACTTCCGCTCGGCCCGCTCCAGGTTGGCCTTGAGCAGCTCGCCGGGCACCGCCTCGAAGTCGCGGAACGGCTGGTACAGGTCGATGCTCAGGCCGAGGTCGGCGCACCGGCGCCGGATCTCCGCCGGTGACCTGGGTGACACCACCAGGTCGTTCTCGAACATCTCGATGCCGTCGAAACCGGCCGCGGCCGCCGCCGTCAACTTGTCGTCAAGGGTGCCGGAAACACAAACCGTAGCGATCGACCGGCGCATCGGACCTCACCTTCGTAGGTAGCCGGTCACCAGGTCGCCGAGCATGGTGCGGTAGTGCTCGCGGCGGGACTCGTCGAGCAGGTCCCGGTCGAAGAGCGCGCCCCAGGTGTGGCGGTTGGCGACGCGGAAGAAGCAGAACGAGCTGATCATCATGTGGACGTCGAGGGCGTCGACGTCGTCGCGGAACGTGCCCTCCTCGCGGCCCCGGTCGAGGACGCGGCTGAGCAGGTCGACGGCCGAGCTGTTCAGGTCGACGAGCCGGGCCACGTGGGTCATGTGCTTGGCGTGCTGCGCGTTCTCGACGCTGACGAGTTTGATGAAGGCCGGGTGTGCCTCGTGGTGGTCGAAGGTGATCTCGGCGAGGCGGCGGACGGCGGCGACCGGGTCGAGGTGGTCGACGTCGACGGCGCGTTCGGCGGCCCGGATCTCCGCGTACGCCCGCTCGAGAACGGCCAGGTAGAGCTGCTCCTTGCCGCCGAAGTAGTAGTAGATCATCCGTTTCGTGGTGCGGGTCCGGGCGGCGATCTCGTCGACCCGGGCGCCGCTGTAGCCGCTCTCGGCGAACTCCTCGGTGGCCACGTCGACGATCTCGGTGCGGGTGCGCTCAGCGTCGCGCCGCCGTTCTCCCACCCGTGCCGTCACCGTTTTCTCCTGCGTCATGTGGCAAGTCTGCCGTGGGGGTTGACAGTGTCCGCCGTCACACCCGATAACTAACGTACCAGTTCGTACATTAAAGATGGAGATCGGAATATGGTGGCTCGCCGGTGTGGGTTGATCGGAGCCGGAATCGGCACGTCGCTGTCACCGGCGCTGCACGAGACCGAGGGGCGCCACCACCACATCGGACTCACCTACACGCTGTTCGACACCGGGAACCCCGCCGATCTCGAACGGCTCCTCGACGAGGCCGAACGCGCCGGCTTCGCGGGGCTCAACATCACCCACCCCTTCAAGCAGCAGGTGATCAAACACCTCGACGCTCTGTCCCCGCAGGCCCGCGACATCGGCGCGGTCAACACCGTGGTCTTCCGGGACGGGCGGCGGCAGGGGCACAACACCGACGCGTACGGGTTCGCCGAGTCCTTCCGGGCCGGCATGCCGGGCGCGGCCGTCCGCCACGTCGTGCAACTGGGTGCGGGCGGCGCCGGGGCCGCCTGCGGTCACGCACTGCGGGAGCTGGGCACGCAACGTCTCACCATCGTCGATCCGGACGCCGACCGTGGCGGGGAGCTGGCCGACCGTCTCGGCGCGGTCCACGCCACCGAGGCCGTGCCGGAGCTGCTCGCCGACGCCGACGGGCTGGTCAACGCCAGCCCGGTCGGCATGCGCCACCACCCGGGGACGCCGCTTCCCGCAGAGTCGCTCCACCGTGGCCTGTGGGTCGCCGACATCGTCTACATGCCGCTGGAGACGGAGCTGCTGCGTGCCGCCCGCGCCCTCGGCCTGTGGACGATCGGCGGCACAGCGATGTGTGCCTACCAGGCCGCCGCGGCGTTCGAGCTGTTCACCGGGCGTACCCCCGATATCGCGCGGATGTTGCTTCATCTCTCCCAGATCCTGGAGCGGCAATGTTGACCGAGACCACCACTCGTGAACTGCCCGAACCCCTCTCGCTGCGCCGGATGGTCGGGCCCGGCGTCGTCGCCGTCGGCATCGGCATGGCGGCCGGCGAGATCATCCTCTGGCCGTATCTGACCGCCCTCGGTGGACTGGGCCTGCTCTGGCTGGCGTTCACCACGCTGGCCGTGCAGTTCGTCATCAACATGGAGATCGAGCGCTACACCCTGGCCACCGGGCAGACCGTCGTCGCCGGCTTCTCCCGCTGGTGGAAGGGCTGGGGCGTCATCATCTGCCTGGCCGGCGCCTTCCAGTACGTCTGGCCCGGTTGGGCGACCAGCGGTTCGACCGTCTTCACCTATCTGATCGGGGGCGGCGACCCGGTCTGGATCACGGTGGCCACCCTGGCGATCATCGGCGTGCTGCTGTCGCTGTCCAAGGTGGTCTACAAGACCGTCGAGCGGGTCGAGGTCGCCAAGGTCGCGCTGACCCTGTTCTTCCTGCTGGTAGTGGTCATCTTCGTGATCTCGCTGAGCACCTGGGGCGAGGGCGCGAAGGCCATCGTCACCGAGTTCGGCCGGATCCCGGACGGCATCACCTTCACCATGCTGCTCAGCGCGATCGGCGCGGCCGGCGCCGGTGGTGTGCACAATCTGGTGCTGAGCAACTGGATCCGTGACAAGCGGTACGGCATGGGCGCGCACGTCCCCCGGCTGATCTCCCCGATCACCGGCCGGGTCGAGGCCTCCGGCGGCGCCGACCGGTACGGGTTCCCGATGGACGACACCTCGCTGAGCCGCTGGAACGTGTGGTGGAAGCGGGCCAACATCGAGCACCTGATCACGTTCGTGGCGGTCTGCTTCGTGACGATCGGTGTGATGAGCCTGCTCGCCTACGAGACGCTGTTCGGCCGCGGCGACCTCACGTCGGACCCGTCGTTCCTGCGGATCCAGGGCGACATCTTCGCCGACGAGGTCGGCGTCTGGCTCAAGCTGCTGTTCCTGGCGGTGGCCGCGGTGTCGCTGTGGGCCGCCGCGATGGGCCTGCTCGACGTCATCGGCCGGGTCGCGTCGGACTTCCTGCGCCGCAACTACCTCGCCGGCTCGGCGCGCTGGACCGAGCCCCGCCTCTACCTGACCGTGGTGTGGGCGGAGATCGTGCTCGGCTCGATCATCCTGCTGGCCGGTTTCACCCAGCCGCTGGGCCTGCTGATCGTCTCCACCTGCGCGGCCTCGGTGGTGACGCTGCTCTACTCGATCCTGCTGGTGAGACTCAACATCCGGGATCTGCCGGCGCCGGTGCGGATGCGGGGCTGGCGGCTCGGCGGCATGCTCGTGGCGATCGGCTTCTACGGCTTCTTCGCCGTCGCGATGGTCGTCACCCAGCTCGACAAGCTGTGACGTTTCGAGGGGGCCGCACGGCCCCCTCGACAACGGTCAGGCCCGGCGCCTGCGGGTCCAGGAGAACCCGATCAGGCCGGTGATCGCGGCGATCACGCCACCGGTCACCGTCCACACCCACCGGGACGAGAAGTCCGGCAGCCAGTCCGCGGAGATGTAGAACTGGCTGTCCTCGCTCTCCTCGACCTGTTCCACGGCGGGCGTGGCGGTCAGCACCTCGCCCGGCTGGTTGTCCGGCACCAGCGGAGCGGCCAGCTCGCCCTGGTCGGCGCCGGTGTCACCGGTCGGCGCGGTCAGGCTCAGCTTCACGTCGATCGGCAGGCCCAGGTCCTTCTCCGGCAGGTCGGTGCTGGACAGGCGTACGTAGTAGGTGCCCGGCAGCGGGTCGCCGTCCCACGGCTCGGCCCACGACCGGACCTGCCGCAGCCGGCAGCCCAGGGTGAGCTCGGTGTCGGAGACGGCGGCGACCGGGCTCTGCTCGCCGCCCACGCACGCCTGCCGCCGTCGCAGCCCGTCGAACACCTCGACGGTCCACGACTGGGCGCCGGTGCGGTCGCCGGACTTCGGCAGATCCACGCTGACCGCCAGTTCGGGGCGCTGCCCGGCCTCGGCCGGGAACGACCAGTACAGGTAGTCGCCGGTGACCGCGGCGACGTTGACCGGCTGACCGGCGGCGATGGTCACCGCGGTCAGGAAGGAGGTGCCCGCCGTGTGGATTCCGGCGGCCGGTTTCGGGTCCTCCGAGGGGTCGGCGAACGCGGGGGTGGGCAGCATGATGAAGCCGAGGGCGGCCAGGGCCGGCAGTGCTCGCATGATCAGTTCACTCCCCATTTGGCGACCCACCAGCGGGTCAGCCAGCCGGCCAGCACTCCGGCCACCAGGCCGGCGATCGCCAGCACGAACAGCAGCAGCCAGCCGCGGCCCAGACCGGGCGCGTCCGGCGCGTCGGAGGCCGGGGCCAGGCCGACGGTGAGTTCCACCGGCATGCCGGGGGCGCCCGCCGCGGTGGCCGAGGCGAACGAGTTGCTGACCTCCAGGCAGATGTCGGAGGTCGCCGACAGGTCCGGTTCCTCGTCGCCGGACCAGCGCAGGCCCGCCGAGATCACGTCGGCGCGGCCGCTGCTCGCGTCCACGCCGCGGACCAGCTCCCGGCCGTCCATCGTGGCCGCCTTGATCAGTACGCCGTAGTCCCGGTTCAGCGGGCGGTCCAGCGCGACGCTGACCGAGGCGCGCAGCTCGTCACCGGATTCGACGGCGACCCGGTAGTAGCGGTGCTCGCCGATCAGTTCCCGGTCGGAGTAGACACCGGCGGCCAGCAGCGGCGCCTTGGCGCAGTCCTTCGCGCCGGTGACCGCGGCCGGGGTGACCGGCGGCGGCAGCGCGGCCCGGTCGACGAGCTGCTTGATCCGGTCGGTCAGCTCCTCCTCGCTCTGCGCGGAGGCGTACGTCCCACCGGTCGCCTGCGAGATGCAGACCAGCTGCTTGCGGGTCTTCTCGTCGGGCGCCAGACCGAGCGTGTCGATGACCAGCTCGGTGCCCTGCGCGGCCAGTTCGCGGGCGACGTCGCACGGGTCCGGTGGCGTGCAGGTGTCCTCACCATCGGTGATCAGCACGATGCGGCGTACCGAGCCGGTGCCGGCCAGATCCGCGGCCGCCTCGCGCAGCGCCAGGCCGATCGGGGTGAAGCCGGTCGGTTTCAGGGTGGCGATGGCGTTCTTGGCGGCGACCCGGTTGACCGTGCCGATCGGGACGATCTGCTGGGTGTCCTTGCAGCCGAGCCGCTTGTTCTTGCCGGCGTAGGTGGCGCCCAGCACCCGGATGCCCAGCTGGGTGGTCTCCGGCAGCGAATCGACGACCTCGTTGAAGGCCTGCTTGGCGACGGTCATCCGGGTCTCGCCGGCGTCGACGTCGGCGGCCTTCATCGACCCGCTGACGTCGAGAACCAGTTCGACGACGGGCGGTTCGGTCTCGGGTTCGTCGGCGAGCGCGGGGGTGGCGCCGAGGCACGCGGAGGCCGCGATCAATCCTATTGCTGTCACTAAGGACAGTTTTCTATGGATCACGCGGCAAGATCATAAACAGCCTTCCACGGTACGGTGCACGCCGCCCCCGGCTGGGCGTCAGCGGCGTCTTGCAGTACGCGAGGCAGCGCTGACGCTGATGGCCGATTGTTCTCCGTGCCTTCCCGCGGCCGGTAGGTGCCGGCCGGCGCGCACGTAAGGCTCTGCGTGGTCGTTCACGGGTGTCACAGCGGCGGTCCGGGCACGCGATCGGTGCGCTGTGCGCGCCCACCTGACCGGCGCGGGCGGGGCGAGGGCGAGCGATTCTGCCAGCAGGCCAGGGCTGCCTCAACGCACGTGAGGCAGCCCTGACCCTGCTGGCTTATCAGTAAAGGCTCGCTACCAGCGCATATCCGGTCCGGCCCCGCTTTGCCAGGCCGCACGACGTGGGTGCCGGGTAGCGGAAACCGGACCTGGATCAGGGATTCGGCGACGGCGGTCGGCGACGGCGGTCGGCGGTCCAAGACCGGTGAAGATCCGTCCGTTGCGGTGGTTGCGCATGTGGACGGCATTGTTTGAGCGGTGTGCTCGTCGTTGGGCAAGGCCGGCGAAGCGACCCGGCCGGTCGCGGTGGCTCCTCGGCGATCGCTGTTGACGCTGCCCCGTGAACTCCGCCGTGTGGCCCCGGCCGGCCGTCGCACGGAATCACCATCACGTTCACCGGCTGGCAGCGGACGCGGAGACGAATTCCCGTCCGGGGAGACGGGACACGGATTTCGGCCATCTGTGTTCTGCAGACGTGACACCCGCAACGGGTGTCGTCACACCCACTACGGGTGTCGTGTTCTCCGAGCACACATCGCTCTGCACGCCGGCCCTCCGCCCACCGGGCGCCAGGACGTCAGGACGCCAGTGCGACGAGGCAACGGGGCGCCGGGACGTCAGGACCCCGGGGTGCCAGGGTGCCAGGACGCCAGTGCGACGAGGCAACGGGGCGCCAGGACGTCAGGACCCCGGGGTGCCAGGGTGCCAGGACGCCAGTGCGACAGGACGCCAAGACGCCAGGGGTGCGCCAAGACGCCTGGACACCAGGACGCCAGGGCGGCGGGGCGACAGGACGCCTGGACGCCAGGGCGGCAGGGCGCGCCGTCGGTGTGCTGGGTGCGCCTGCCCGGCGGGCCGGACGGGGCCGAGCGAATCGGCACGCACGCAGGGCCCTGCGCGGTCGCTCACGAGTGTCACAGCGGTGCTCGGGGGCACACCGTCGGTGCGCTGTGCGCCCCCGCCCGGCGGGCGGGCGATTTAGCCAGCAGCGTCAGCGCTGACGCCCAGCCGGACCACCGATCTCAGCCCGGGGGCCGCGGCACCGGCGTGACCCGGCGGCGAGATCGCGCGGGCGCCGCGGAGCAGGCGGAATGCGGTTGTGGACGGGGCACGCCGTACCGGAGAAAGGGCTTTATCGGTAGGCGGAGTGGCCGGTGAGCGTTTGGCCGATCACCAGCGTGTGGATCTCCGAGGTGCCCTCGTAGGTGACGACCGACTCGAGATTGTTGGCGTGCCGCAAGGGGGAGTACTCCAGGGTGATGCCGCTGCCGCCCAGGATGCTGCGGCACTCGCGGGCGATCGCCAGCGCCGTGCGCACGTTGTTGAGCTTGCCCACGCTGATCTGGTGCGGCCTGATCCGCCCGGCGTCCTTGAGCCGGCCCAGGTGCAGGGCGAGCAGGGCGGAGGTGCTCAGGTCGACCGCCATGTTCGCGAGCTTGCCCTGGGTGAGCTGGAAAGCGGCGATCGGCTTGCCGAACTGGACGCGCGTGTTCGCGTAGTCGATCGTGGTGCGCAGCGAGTCCAGGGCGGCGCCGACCGAGCCGAAGACGATGCCGAACCGGGCCTCGCTCAGGCAGCTCAGCGGGGCGCCCAGGCCGGCCGCCCCGGGCAGCATGGCCGAAGCGGGCAGACGGACCTCGTCGAGAGACAGCTCGCCGGTGATCGACGCGCGCAGCGACAGCTTCTGCTTGATCGTCTGGGTGGTGAAGCCGGGCGTGCCCCTCGGCACCAGGAAGCCGCGGATGCCGTCCTCGGTCTGCGCCCAGACGGTCGCCACGTCGGCGATGCTGCCGTTGGTGATCCACATCTTGGAGCCGGTCAGAACCCAGTCGTCGCCGTCGCGGACCGCCCGGGTGCGCATGTTCGCCGGGTCGCTGCCGAAGTCCGGCTCGGTCAGGCCGAAACAGCCGATCGCCTCGCCGGCCGCCATCCGGGGCAGCCACTCCTGCCGCTGCTCCTCGGACCCGTACTTCCAGATCGAGAACATCGCTAGCGAGCCCTGCACCGAGACGAAACTGCGCAGCCCGGAGTCGCCGCCCTCCAGTTCCAGGCAGGCCAGGCCGTACGCCACCGCGCTCGTCCCGGCGCAGCCGTAACCCTCCAGGTGCATGCCGAGGACCCCGAGTTTGCCCAGCTCCGGCGCCAGCTCGCGGGGGAAGGTGCCGTTCTCGAACCAGCCCGCGACGTTCGGCCGGACGTGCTCGGCCACGAAACGGGCCACCGTCTCGCGGATCTGCCGCTCCTCGTCGCTGAGCAGGCTGTCGATGTCGATCAGGTCGAGCGGATCGGTGACGGTCATATGCTGATTCTGCACCGCGGACCTGATCAGCGGGCTCCCAGTCGGTTGATCTAGCCTCTTGATCATGGCGGCCGCGATACCGGGACTCAGTGACCTCGTCGATCCGTCCGTCCGGGACGGCGTCTCGGACTTCCTGACGGAGGTGGAGACCGGGCTGTACGCCGCGGTGGCCAGCAACGACCCGCTGATCGACGAGGTCGCGGCGCACCTGGTGCGAGCCGGCGGCAAACGGTTCCGCCCGATGATGGTGGCGCTGTGCGCCCAGTTCGGCGATCCGGGACGGCCCGAACTGCTGCCGTCGGCGGTGCTCATGGAGCTGACCCACCTGGCCACCCTGTACCACGACGACGTGATGGACGAGGCGTCGCTGCGGCGCGGCACGGCCAGCGCCAACTCGCGGTGGAGCAACCGGCTGGCCGTCTACGTCGGCGACTTCCTGCTCGCCCGGGCCGCGTCGTTGGCCGCCGGCCTGGGCGACGAGGCCGTACGGCTGCAGGCCGCCACCCTGTCCCAGCTGGTCCGCGGCCAGCTCGCCGAGACGGTCGGCCCGCGCGGCGGCGACCCGATCCGGCACCATCTGCGCGCCATCGAGGACAAGACGGCCTCGCTGATCGCCACCTCGGCCCGGTTCGGCGGCCTCTTCGGCGGCCTGCCCGCCGGGCACGTGACGACGCTCGCCGAGTTCGGCACCGCGATCGGGATCGCCTTCCAGCTCTCCGACGACGTACTGGACATCGCCTCCGAATCGGCCCAGTCCGGCAAGACTCCCGGCACCGACCTGCGCGAGGGCGTACCCACCCTGCCGATGCTCTACGCCCTGTCCGATCCGTCCGCGGCCGGCCCCCGCCTGCGGGAACTGCTCAGCAAAGGCCCCCTCACCGACGATGAGGAGCACGCCGAGGCGCTCGCCCTGCTCCGCGAGTCGGCGGCCCTCAAACAGGCCCGGGAGACCGTGCACGGATACGCCGAGGCGGCCCGCCACAGCGTCGCCACCCTGCCCGCCTGCGCCGCCCGGCAGACGCTGGAGCAGCTCTGCCACTACATCGCGGATCGCACCGGCTGACCCGTACGGGATCGGCGGGCTACTTCTCGGCCAGCTCGATCAGCGGCGTGGGCTGGTTGATGTTCGCCGGCGCGTTCCACTTCTGCAGGTCCGACGTGTCGCACACGGCGACCTTGACCTTGCTGGTGCCGTCACCGTGGAAGTCTTCCGGGTCCTTGCTGTCCTGGCTGGTGGGCTGCAGGCAGTTGCCCTTGTAGTCCATGATCCGGTAGCTGGTGCCGTAGTCGCCGGTGTCGTGATAGACGGTCCAGGTCACGGTGGGCTGCGTCTTGGACGCCGCGTTCGGGCAGTTGGTCACCGTCACCCAGGAGGTCGCGGTGGCGGTGCCCGGCGACGTCAGGCAGTAGTCCTTGCTGCTGATGTCGATGATTTTGCCGGCGCTGTCGTAGACCACGCTGTTGCTGTTGCTGTTGGCGCTGTAGTTGTTGACGACGATCGGCCCCGACTTCAAGATTGCCGGCAGCACCGGCACCGGGTGGACCCACTGCTGGTTGAAGTCGACCAGCGCGCCGGGATCCTGCTTGCAGAACCAGGCAATCATGTATTTCGAGTCGGTCTTCTTGCTCGTGACGTCGAGACAGCGGCTGAACTGCTTGTAGTTGACGAGCTGGTTGGTGGCGTCGCCGGCCATGCCGGCGCCCACGCCCGGAGCGGCGTACCACACGGTCTTGTCGTCGGTGACGCCACAGCCGTCGAGGACCACCGCCCGGTCGACGGCCGAGGTGGGGGACTTGACGTTCATGCAGAAACTCGAGTCCGATTTGATGTCCGCGTTGGTGGCGTGGAAGAGACTGTTGCCGTCCAGAGCCCACTGGTACAGCCGGTTCCGGACGGTGGGGCACGGCCGGAAGATGATCGGAGTGCCGTTCGTGCGGGAGGCCTGTGCGAAGAGGCACATTCCGGACGGCGCGGAGGACGTCTCCGAGTGGATCAGTTTGAGGTACAGGTCGGGGGTGTAGCCGAACTGCTGCTGGCTGCTGCCGTTGCACTTGCGTGCGGTGACCACGGTGCCGGACGCCGGGCTCTTGGCGGAACCGGCGTCGAGGCACTGATCGCCCAGGCCGGCGGGCGCGCTCTTGATCTTGATGCGGCCGCCGGGGATGTTCGTGTTGCTGGTGGTGAAGACGTAGGTGGCGGTGAGGGTTCGCGTCACCGGCCCGTTGGTGCCGACGGCGGTGACGACCGCGGTGGCGGGCACGTCGTTGACCGTGCAGTTGGTGGTCTCCTTACCGTCCTGGTCCCGGTAGAGCACCGACACGGTGTACGACATCTGCTCGCCGGCGGCATTGAGGCCCGCGGTCCCGGACATCTTGCACGGCGGCAGGTTCTCCAGGTAACCGTTCTGTTCGTCGTCCGCGGCCGCACGGACCCGGGCCATCATCACATCCAGGCCGGCCTGGGCGGCGTCGAGCGCGACGTTCCGCTCGTCATAGACCTGGGTGGACTCGATCTGCCGCATGACGATCGGCGCCAGGGTGGCCGAGAGGGCGAGGACGACCGTGACGACCAGCATCGTCAGTGGCATCGACCCGCGGTCGTCGAGCCGGAGCGAACGTTTCATCAGGTCGGCCTTCCCTTGCTGCAGTCGCTGAGAGTCGACGTGTTGCGGTTGGTGTTGCGGGCGGTGAAGAGCACGTCCAGCGGAAGGCTGGTGGTGCCGATCCGGCCGGTGAACCGGAGCCGCACCTGGGCGTGCTCCAGCTCGTAGTTGGCGCCGACGCCGCTGCTGTTCGGGGTGGCCGAGGCGTACGGCCGGTCGCCCGGCTGGTAGAGGGTGAACGGCGCGGTGCTTCCCGTCGGGACCAGATCGGTGGCGATGGTGGTCGGCGATCCCGGCACGGCGCCGGCCACCATCTTCCAGGTCTTCTGAATCAGCACCCGGTCCTTGAAGACGAGCTGGCGGCAGTCGTCGGACGAGGTGGCCCACTCCAGGTACCAGCCGCCGTTCACCTGGCCCGGCGTCGACACCCAGCTCGCGTAGCGCAGTTCCTTGTCGAGCCGCCGGAAACTGTTGCCGATCTGCTCGCGGGCGAAGGTGATGCCCTCGGTCCGGTTGACGTTGGAGTAGATCTCCAGGACCGCGCCGGTGGCCATCACCATGATCACCGACATGATCGAGGTGGCGACGAGGACGTCGATCAGGGAGAAGCCGTGGTCGTCCTGCCTGTCGTCGCTCATGCTGTGACCGTCCAGGTGAAGTTGAGGATGCTGGTGGCCGGCGGCGTCTGGCTGGTCGCGGTGGCGGTGACGTGATAGATACCGGCCGCGCTGGGTGTCCCGGAGATGACCCGGGTCGAGGCGTTGAACGTGAGACCCGGCGGCAGGCCGGTGACCGTCATCGTGACCGTGGGCACCGGAATCAGCTGACTTGCGTTCGTGACCAGGCTCAAGCTCGCCGCGTTCAGCAACTTCGTGCTCTGGTCGGGCGCGGTGAGACTGGGCGCGGTGAACTTCAGCGTGCCGCTGCCGTCCACGATGATCACGAACTGCCGGCTGGCCGTGGCGCCCGTTCCGTCGGTGACGGTGATCGTGGGCTGGAACCGGCCGGTCGCGGTGGACCGGCCCGATACGACGCCGTCCCGCACCCTGATCGCCGGCCCCGGGGGCAGACCGACGGCGCTGAAGGTGTAGACGCCGTCGCCGCCGGAGGCCGTCGCGGTGACGTCGAGCTGTGAGGTCAGCGTGAGGTTCTGGTCGGCCAGGGCGCCCAGAACGAGAGACGGCAGGACGACATGGGTGTAGGTGCCGGTACCCGTCCGATTGTTGGCGTCGGTCACCGTGACCGTCACCAGGTAGGTCCCCGGGGTGGCCGGGGCGCCGCCGATCGCACCGGTCGCCGTGTCGAACGTCAGGCCGAGCGGCAGGTTCTCCACCTCGTAGGACTTGTACGCCGGCACGCCGTTCGCGGCGGTCGCCTTCAGCGCCACCGTCTTGCCGACCTGGCTGGTGGTGTTCGCCGGCATGCTCACGGTCGGTGGCCTGACCACGGTGAACTTGACCGCCGCGCTGTTGTTGCGGTTGTACTTGTCGGTGACCGTGGCCGTCGCGTTCAGCACCACGGCGGTGGTGGGGATCCCACTGATCAGGCCTGCGCTGTTCATGGTGAGACCGGGCGGGAGAGAGCTGACCGTCCACGTGTTCGGAAGCTGGCCACCGCGAGCCGCCATCTGATAAGAGACGTCGGTGTCGCCCACGTACCAGGTCGGGTTGTTCTCCAGCACCTGCGGCGAGGGACGGTTGAAGTCGAAGGTCGGCTCGGAGGCGCGGGACACCAGTGTGGTGGAGATGTAGGCGCACCGGCCGTCGGTGGTCCGGCAGGAGGCGTGCGGCCACGTCACCAGTACGACCACGCGGAAGAATTGCAGGACCTTGGTGGTGTCGATGGTGGCGGCCTTCGGGTACACGCACTCGGTGCTGGTCCCGGTGAGGTAGACCTCGCAGTTGCCGACGTAGATGTTCTGGGTGAAGGTGATGCCGTCGACCGTGACCTTCTGGGCCGCCGTCGAGATCGGCGCGGTCGCACCCACCGTCGAGGTGGGGTCCTGGATCACCGGGTCGCCGGCGACCTTCATCTGGGTCAGATAGGGCTTGACCGAGGCGGGCGCGGCGTCGAACTGTGCCTGGGTGGCCTTGAGACTGCGACCGGTGAGCAGCGAGCTGCCCCTGAGCCCTCGTACGTGTTCCATGGCGGTGTTGGCGAGCTGGATCGCGGCCTGCATGTTGCGTTGCTTGTTGACGATCGTCAGGCTCTGCACGAAGAAGGGCGCGCCGGCCAGCATCGTGATGGACAGCACGACCAGAGCGACCAGCATCTCGACGACGCTGAAGCCGTTGTCATCCTTCTCCCGCTGTTGTTCGCTGCCCAACGCCCGCTCCCGAAAGCTTCCGTGCCGCATGGCGGGGACACCAAGGAAGCGTCCCGGTTTCGTTCGAGCGCCAGATCGGCAGCGGGAGCGGCCGGTTGAGGAGTTCGGCGCGACCGAAAGAGGCTAGTCGGTGGGGTAGAAGTTGCCGTAGACGTTCAGGGACTCGGTCGCGGCGGTGGTCGCGATCGCCTCGTAGGTGTCGCCGCCGGCGTCGCGGCCTCCGGACGGGTAGCCGTACTTCGCCGTGAAGGTGTACGTGCCGGGGGTCAGCGTGTCCGCCGAGGAGAGGGTGAAGCGGTAGAGGATCGCGTCCGCCTCCTCGATCACCGTGGTCGTCACCGAGGCGCCCGGCGTCGACTTGGTGCCGCCCCGGGAGATCAGCCCGCCGGTGCGGGCCACCCGGATCACCACTTCGAAGGCGGCCAGGTCCTCAGCGGTCTTCACGGTGACGATCGACGCGCCCGAGGTGTCGCCGCTGTCCGGGTCGACGGAGCCGTCCGACCAGAGCGGGCCCTGCCGCACCCGGGTGTTGCCGGGCCCGCCCTTGACCGGGGACGGCGACGGGGCCGCGGACGACGGCTTGCGGGTGGGCGCCGTCCGGGTGGGCGCGGGTTTCGAGGTGGCCCGGGTCGTCGGGGTGACGCTCGCGGGGGTGGTGGCGTCCGGGGTGGCGGTGGTCGTGGCGGGGGCTGCCGTGGGGGCCGGGTCCGGCTCGTCGCGGTCGATCGAGTTGGCCAGCGCCCACGTGCCGACGCCACCGCCGCCGAAGATGACGACCACGGCGGCCACCACGCCCGCCATCCGTACGCGCGGGCCACGGCGGGCGGCGCGGCGGTGGCCGGCGCCGGTGTCCCGCATGGCGGCCGTGGTGATGCGGTCCAGCATCGCCTCGCGGTCGGGCCGGTGCGCCGCCGCCTCGGCACGCAGGGCGGCACGCAACCGGTCGTCGGAGAGCCTCATCGCGCCGCCTCCCAGCCCTCGATGCGAACGTGGTCACCCAATAGTTCGGCAAGTTGCTTCGCGCCGCGAGAGGTCGAGCTCTTCACCGCGCCGACGGAGATGCCGAGGATCGCGGCGACCTCGCGTTCCGGCAGGTCGAAGGCGTATCGCAGAACCACGCAGGCGCGTCGCCGGTGCGGCAGGCGGCGTAGCGCCCCGCGTACGTCGAGGACGGCCGGCACGTCGGCGTCACGGCCGCGCCGCAGCGACTCGAACGACAACAGGCGTTCCCGCCCGCGCCGGCGCACCCACTGGCGGGACAGGTTCATCACGATGCCGTGACCGTACGCCACCGGGTCGTCGGCCGCGTCGACCCGGTCCCAGTGCCGCCACACCTCGGTCAGCGCGTCTGCGGCCAGATCGTCGGCGACCTGCGACTCGCCGGTCATCAGGTACGCCAGACGTGACAGCGAGGCGTGATGCCGCTCGAAATACGCGCGGAACGCGTCGTCGCGCACTGGCGGGCACCTCCTGCTTCGGACCGGACCGGACGACGTTAGAGATCTTGGCAGACTCCCGGCAAGAACCGTTCGGCCGGTGAGACGCGGATATCATCCGTTTTCCGTCCGCCGCCGGCATTCCGCGGAGGCGGTCACGTGCGACGGGGGCGGATCCCGTGGTGAGATCCGCCCCCGTACCCCTCTGGTCTTTCAGTCCTCCCGGGGGACCGGCACGGGCTCGACCCGCCAGATCCGGGCCGCGTAGTCGGCGATCGTGCGGTCCGAGCTGAAGAAGCCGCTGTGCGCCGTGTTGAGGATCGACATGCGCGACCACCGGTTCTGGTCGCGCCAGGTCCGGTCCACCTCGTCCTGAGTCTCCATGTAGGAGCGGAAGTCGGCGAGCGTGAGGTACTCGTCACGGTCCAGAAGCGACCCGGCGACCCGCTGTCCCACCTCGCCGAATGTGCCGTCGCGCAGCGCGTCGAGGGCGGCCCGCAGCTCCCCGTCGGCCTCGTAGTACGCCCACGGGCTGTAACCCTGCCGGTGGGCGTTGGCGGCCTGGTACGCGTCCATGCCGAAGAGGAAGAAGTTCTCCGCCCCGACCCGGGCCCGGATCTCGATGTTGGCGCCGTCCAGCGTGCCGATGGTGATCGCGCCGTTGAGGGCCAGCTTCATGTTGCCGGTGCCGGACGCCTCCTTGCCGGCCAGCGAGATCTGCTCGCTGAGGTCGGCCGCCGGGATGATGCGCTCGGCCAGGGTGACGTTGTAGTTCTCCGGGAAGACCACTTTGAGGTACGGGGAGACGACCGAATCCTCGGCGATCCGGGCCCCGACCGTGGCGATCAGCCGGATGATGTCCTTCGCCGCGTGGTACGCCGGCGCCGCCTTCCCGGCGAACAGCACGGTGCGCGGCACCCAGTCGCCGCTCGGATCGGCGCGGATCCGGTGGTACATGGCGAGCACGTGGAGGATCTTGAGCTGCTGCCGCTTGTACTCGTGGAACCGCTTGATCATCACGTCGGTGAGCGAGTCCGGGTCGCCGACCGCCAGTCTCACCTTGTTGTCCCGCTTGATCGCCCGCCAGCGCTCCACGAACGACGCGTCGTCGGCGAGCGACTCCAGGCCGGCGAGCTGTTCCAGGTCGTTGAGCCAGCCGTCGCCGCCCAGCCCCTCGGTGATCAGGTCGGACAGGCGCGGGTTGGCGAGCCGGACGAACCGGCGGGGCGAGATCCCGTTCGTCACGTTCTGGAACTTGGCCGGCCACAGATCGGCGAAGTCGTTCAGCACGGTCTCGCGCAGCAGCTTGGAATGCAGTTCGGCCACGCCGTTGACGGCCTCCGTGCCGACCACCGCGAGATGCGCCATCCGGACCCGGCGCTCCGGCCCCTCCCCGATGATCGACATGCGGCGCAGACGGTCGGGGTCCCCCGGGAACCGGGCCTCGACCTCGCGCAGGAACAGCATGTTGATCAGATAGATGATCTCCAGGTGCCGGGGGAGCAGGCGCTCGAACATGTGCACCGGCCACGTCTCCAGCGCCTCCGGCAGCAGGGTGTGGCAGGTGTACGCGAACGTCCGCCGGGTGATCGACCAGGCCTCCTCCCACTCCACCTCGTACTCGTCGACGAGCAGCCGCATCAACTCGGCGATGGCGATCGTCGGATGGGTGTCGTTGAGCTGAATGACCGTCTTGTCGGCGAACTGCGCCCAGCCCTCGTTACGCAGCCGGAACCGGCGGATGATGTCCCGCAACGAGCAGGACACCAGGAAGTACTGCTGCTTCAGCCGCAGCTCGCGGCCCAGCTCGGTGCTGTCGTCGGGGTAGAGGACCTTGCTGATGTTCTCGGCGCGCACCGCCTCCTGCACGGCCTCGGCGTACTGCCCGGCGGAGAACCGGCTCAGGTCGAAGGACGCCTCGCTGCCCCGGGCCCGCCACAGCCGGACGATGTTGACCGTCTCGGTGCCGTAGCCGGGAACCAGCATGTGGCTGGGCTCGCCGAGCACGATCTCCCCCGGCACCCAGCGCTTGCGGGTCTGCGAGCCGGGGACCGGCTCGGTGTGCCCGTAGAAGCCGACCGTCTGCCGGTCGTCGGGAGCCGGGAACTCCCACGGATTGCCCTGGAAGGCCCAGTCGTCGGGGCGCTCGGTCTGCCCCTCCTCGGTGATGATCTGGCGGAAGATGCCGAAGTCGTAGCGGATGCCGTAACCGACCGCCGGGATGTCCCGGGTGGCCAACGAGTCGACCAGGCAGGCCGCGAGCCGGCCCAGGCCGCCGTTGCCGAGGCCCGGCTCGATGTCGAGCTCCTCGAGGTCCTCCAAGGTGAAGCCGAGCGCCTTGACCGCGTCGGCGGCCAGCTCGCCGGTCCCGGAGTAGAGCAGGTTCTGTTCGAGCTGCGCGCCGAGCAGGTACTCCGCGGAGAGGTAGTAGACCCATCTGGGGTTGGTCGCGAAGTGTGCGGCCGCGGTGCGGGACCGCCGCTCGGCGAGCCTGTCGCGCACCGTCAGAGACAGCGTCTCGTACGCATCCCGCGCGCTGGCCGACTCCACTGTCGTGCCGCGCCGATAGAAGAGGTTGCTCAACAGGTCCTGCTGGAAATCATCGGCGGTCTTGCCCAGTTTGCGGAGACCGATGCCCTGTCGAAGATCCATGCCGCCATTGTGCCCGCCTGACGTTTCCGATGACCGCTCTTCTGGAACGTCATTGTCCGAGCGCGTCGGCGAGTTCGGTTCGGGACCTGATCGCGAGCTTCCGGTAGGTGTGCGCCAGATGGGTCTCCACGGTTCGCCGGCTGAGCGTCAACCGGTCGGAGATCTGCCGGTTCGTGAGCCCGTGCGCGGCGAGACCGGCGACCCGGCGTTCCGCGTCGGTGAGCGCCGCCACGCCGTGCAACGCGGCCCTTCGGGGACGCGCCCCGGCCGCACGCAGCTCGGCACGGGCCAGCCCGGCCAGCCGATCCGCCCCGCCCGCGTCGGCGATCTCCAGAGCGGCGGCCAGCGGGGCCCGGGCCGCGGTCCGCTGGTTGATTCGGCGTAGCGCGCAACCCAGGTCGTACAGGGCACGGGTGTGCTGAAGCCGGGCCGTCGTGCCGGCGGTGACCCGGACGGCCCGCTCGAGCAGGTCGATCCGGCGGCGGCCGGAGACCACCAGCGCGTACGCCCGGAGCGCCCCGCCGAGCGCATCCGGGACACCGGTCCGCTCGGCCGACTCCAGATAGGTGGCCGCGGTGCGGCGCGCGTCCCCGGCCCGGCCGGTCGCGAGATACGCCCGGACCGCGTCGGCCGGCCAGGACGCCAGCACCGGATGGGCGACCGGGAACGCGGCCCACCGGTCGGCGGCCTCGAGCAGGTCGGCGAGCGCCTCGGCGGGGCGGTCCCGGCCGAGCCGCAACCGGGCCCGGACCTGGAGGAACATCGGCGCGGTCAGAGCGTACGGAGGGGGCTCCCCGATCCCGGCGGCGTCGATCGCGGCCTCCGCCTCGGCCGGGCGGCCCGCTTCGGTGAGCGACTCCACCAGCGGGACCAGCGCCCACAGCAGCGCCGCCGCCGGGGTGGTGCCGGTGGTCAGCTTGAAGTCCAGGGCGGCGCGGGACTCCACGGCGGCGTCCCGGACCGCGGCGGCCGGCAACAGCGTGAGAGCCCGCAGGAACCGGCCGTGCGCCACGGCACTCATCCAGCCCCGCTCCAGCGCTCCGGCGATCATGGTGTCGCTGATGCTCCGCGCCCGGTCCAGTTCCCCGGAGGCGATCAACATGATCGCGGCGACCGTGGGCAGCAGCGAGTCGGTCTCGGCGGCCAGCGTGCCGTCGTCCAGCACCGGCGCCAGCAGAGCCAGGCACTCGGCGGGCGGCCGGCCGGCGAACGTCGCCTCGGCCACCGCGTGCACCCGCCACAACTGTGGCCCACCGCCGGCCCGCGCCGCCGCCCCGGTCTCTGGCCGAGGTGTTTGCGGGGACGGTACGTCTCCTCCCGCGGACGGTGTCCGGGTTCTTCGGTTTCGGCTGTCCGGGACGGAGACGGCGGCCTGTTCGGCCTCCAGCCGGGCCAGCGTCTCCACCGGGACGCCGGCGGGCCGGTCCAGGACGAGCCGGTAGAGGCCGTCGGCGGCGGACAGGTCGCCGGCCAGCGCCAGCGCCCGGCCGCATCGCAGCGCGGCGTCGGCGCGGTCGGCGGCGTCGGTGATGCCGGCGACCACCTCGCGGGCCAGACCGGGTACGCCCGACTGGCGTCCGGCGGCCAGCGCCAGTGACAGTTCGAGCCGGATCGCGGGATCGCCGGACGGCTCGTCCAGGGCACGGCGCAGGAAGGTGGCGGCGGCCTCCGGCGCACCCCGCGCGGTGGCGTGCCGGGCCGCGGCGCGCAGCACCGCGACGGCGAAGGCGTCACCGGCCGGTTCGGCGTGCAGCAGGTGCAGTGCGGCCCGTTCCGGGTCACCGGGTTCGCGGGCGGCCTGTTCTGGAGTGGCGGGTTCGCGGGTGGTCCGTTCTGGAGCGGCGGGTCCGCGGGTGGTCCGGTTTGAAGCGGCGGGTTCGCGGACGGTCTGTTTCGGGGCGCCGGTTCCGGTGGCGAGCAGGCGGGCGGCCCGGGCGTGCCACAGTGCGCGTATGCCCGGGCCCATGCCGTCGTGGAGGGCGGCCGCGACGATCGGATGAGCCAGGCACGGGGCGCCGTCCGGTTGGAGCAGGCCGGCCGCCCGCATGGCGTCGCTCAGCACGGCGGCCTGCTCCGGGGTGATCCCGGCCAGGTTCGCCGCGTGCCGCTGGGTGGCGCCCGGCCCCAGCAGGGCCAGGGCGTGGGCGAGGCCGGTGGCGCCGGACGGCAGCCGGCGCAGGCGCTGTTCCACCCAGCGGGCGATTCCCGCCGTACCGGTGGAAGGGGTTGTCCGGTCGTCCTCGGCCAGCATCCGGATCAGGAACGGGTTGCCGCCCGCGGCGGCGTGGCAGTCCCGGATGAGTTCGCCGGTGGCGGACGGCAGGATCTCCCGGATCAGCTCCGCGGTGGCGATCCGGTCGAGCGGTCCGGGCCGGATCGGTGCCGTCGTGGCGGCGGACAGCAACTCGCCGAGCAGCATCGGGTCGGCGGCCGGTTCGCCGGAGCGGATCGCCAGGACGGTCACCGCCGGAAACGCGTCGATCCGCCGGGACAGCGCCACCAGCCAGCGCAGTGAGGGCGGGTCGGCCCAGTGCGCGTCGTCCACACACAGCACCACCGGGGCGCGTGCCGCGAGGTGAGCCGTGAGCCAGAACAGCGCGTGGGTGGCCGCGTGCATCGCCTCGACGGTGTGCCCGACACCCGCCGGGCCGGTGCCGAGTGTGGGGGCGTCAGACGGGTCGGCTCCGAGTACGCGGGCGGCGTGCCCGGCCGGGCCCCGGCAGGCGTCCGCCCAGTCCGGGCCGCCGAGCAGTGGGGCGAAGGCCTGCCGGGCCACGCCGTACGGGAAGTCCTGCTCGATGGGGTTGCCCCGGGCCCGCAGCACGATCCGGCCCGGCGAACCGGTGGCGACCGCGTCGAGCAGGGCTGTCTTACCGATCCCGGCCGGCCCTTCGACGGCGATCAGGCCACCCGGACCGGCGGTGGCCGTGGCGATGCCGCCGGTCAGCGCCGACAGTTCCGCCTCGCGCCCCCACAGCCTCCGGGTCATCGCTCGCTCCGTGGAAAACCTCAGTAGTCGTTCCACGATGAGCCGGTCCGGCGGGACGCGCCAGCCTGGGGTCATCACACCGACATCCGGGAGGACATCATGACCACCACCGACTACCTGCTGGGGCGTTCGGCGGCCGAGTACGAGCGGTTGCGAGCCCAGGCCCGGGTCTGGGAACGGGCGAGCGCGGACCTGCTGGACCGTGCCGGGGTTCGGCCCGGCGGCCGTTGCCTGGACGTGGGGTGCGGGCCGGGCGAGACGATGCGGCTGATGGCCGAGCGGGTCGGCCCGGACGGCCGGGTCACCGGGATCGACCGGGACACGGGGGTCGGCGCCGCGGCAGTCGGCATGCTGCGCGGGGCGGGCCACTCGCAGTGCTCGTTCCTGGCCGGCGACGTCGAGGACGGCGACCTCACGCCGGGCCGGTACGACCTGGTCTTCGCGCGGCTCCTGCTGCTGCACATGACCGATCCGGTGGCCGTCCTGCGCCGGTTGTGGGAGTGGACGGCGCCGGGCGGCCACCTGGTCGTGCAGGACTACGACCTGACCGCGGTCGCGGTGGAGCCGGAGCTGGCCGTGGTGGAGGAGTGGCGGCGGGTCTTCCTCGGCACGTTCACCGCGACCGGCAAGGACGTACGGCTCGGCCGCCGGCTGCCCGGCCTGTTCGCGGCGGCGGGCGTGGGCGAGCCGGACGGGATCGAGGTGGCCGGCCGGATGGAGCCGATGCGCGCGGCCGGCGGGATGCTGGCCGCGACCTACCGCAGTGTCGCGCCCGCCGCGGTCTCGCTGGGTCTCGTCACCGAGCCGGAACGGGACGTCTGGCTCGGCGAACTGGAACGTTCCATGACCGAGAACGGTGGCCACACGGCGGTGTGGCCGTTGATGATCGGTGTCCACAGACAGCGGACGGATCGTTGACGCCGTCTCCCGTCCCACCCCCGCCGGAGCCGCCCGGTGGGGGTGGGACACTCCGGTACGTGCTGGACATCCTTTTGCCCCTGCCGGTGGTCACCGCCGAGGCGTACGCCGACCGGGAGGACGAACCGTGCTTCGCGGGCGAGGAGGACATGATCGCCAAAGCGGTCGCCGGCCGCCGCCGGGAGTTCGTCACCACCCGCCGCTGCGCCCGCGAGGCGCTGGCCGGGCTCGGCGTCCGGCCCGCGCCGATCCGCAGCGGCCCCCGCCGTGAGCCGCTCTGGCCGGACGGCGTGGTCGGCAGCCTCACGCACTGCGCCGGGTTCCGTGGTGCGGCCGTGGCCCGGGCCGCCGACCTGGCGGCCGTCGGCATCGACGCCGAGCCGCACGCACCGTTGCCGCCCCGGGTGATCGACTCGGTCACCGCCCCCGGTGATGTCGAGCACCTCGCCGAGCTGTCCGGGAAGGATCCGTCGGTGCACTGGGACCGGTTGCTGTTCAGCGCCAAGGAGTCGGTGTACAAGGCGTGGTTCCCGATCACCGGGCGCTGGCTCGGCTTCGAGGAGGCGGCGCTGACCGTCGACCCGGCCGCGGGCGCCTTCACGGCCCGGCTGCTGGTGGACGCGCCGTTCCCGGCCCTGCACGGTCGCTACCTGATCGGGAACGGGCTGGTGGTGACCGCGGTGTCGTACCCCGCGACGTCCGGTCGCTGACCGGCTCGCGCGGTACGCGCCGGGGTTCGCGGGACCACTGATCTTCGCCCGGCGGGCGCGGCACCGGCCGGAGTGTCGCCGGGCTCGCGCGGCCCGGACGGAACGGCCCCGATCGGACGGGGCGGGGTCACGCGTACCGGAAACGTTCTGCGGGGTTGGGAAGGGGTTTGTCAGTTCTCTTCCCAGTGCGCGCCGAGCAGGCAGGAACCGCAGCCCCGGCAGGCGCCGTCCCCCTCCACGGTGCCGTCGGCCCGCACCAGGTACGGGCACGGCTCCCCGGTCGGGGTCGAATAGCGCGGCTCCGGCGTCTTCTCAACGGGCGTGGTGGTCATACCTCCATTGGGCCACGCCGGAGCGGCCCGGGTCACAGGCCGAAGGTCCTGCCCGTGCGGGCGGGGTTGCCCGCCGGCCCGACGGTGCCATCGGCCGAGACGGGGGCGCGCGGGTCTCCCGTTCCGCGCCGGTCCACATCGGCGCGTGACGTGATCCCCCCTCCTCGCTCCCGGGCTTCGATGCTAGGTTAGCCTTACCTAACCCCAAAGGAGCGGTGTCACCATGCCCGTGGACTCCGGAAACCCGCGCCGCGACGTCGCCGAGGAGCCCGGCATCAGCGACCGGGCCGAGCCCGCCGGATCGGCCGTGCCTTCCGGAGCGCCGCGATGAAAGGCCTCGCCGGGAAGACCGCGCTGGTCACCGGCGCGGGACAGGGCATCGGCCGGGCCGTCGCGGTCGCGCTGGCCGGTGAAGGCGTCCGGGTCGCCGCCGCCGACCGCCGCGAGGACGGCGTCGCGCTCCTCGCCGACGAGCACCCGGGCATCCTCCCGCGGGTCGCCGACGTCACCTCGGCCGAGCAGGTGGACGGCCTCGTGGACGCCGCCGAGCGGTCCCTCGGCCCGCTCGACCTGCTGGTCAACGTCGCCGGTGTGCTGCACATGGGCGACGTCGTCGACCTCACCGACGACGCCTGGGCACAGACCTTCGCGGTCAACACGACCGGTGTCTTCCAGGTCAGCCGGGCCGTCGCCCGGCGGATGATCCCGCGCCGCTCCGGCGCCATCGTCACGGTCTCCTCGAACGCGGCGGGCGTGCCCCGCTCCGGCATGTCCGCCTACGCCGCGTCGAAGGCCGCCAGCACCATGTTCACCAAGTGTCTCGGCCTGGAACTGGCGCCGTACGGGATCCGCTGCAACGTGGTCGCCCCCGGCTCCACCGACACGCCGATGCAACGGCAACTCTGGACCGACGGCGTACCGGCCCCGGTCCTCGACGGCGACCCGGCCACCTTCCGGGTCGGCATCCCGCTCGGGCGCATCGCCACCCCGGAGGACATCGCCGACGCCGTGCTGTTCCTCGCCTCCGACCAGGCGCGGCACATCACCATGCACGACCTGTACGTCGACGGCGGCGCCACCCTCCGAGCCTGATCACCGACCGGCCACCCCAGCCGGTGAAGGGAGAATCATCCGTGTCCGTCGCAGTCTCCACCCTCGACGGAGCCGACCTGCTCGACGCCTACCAGGCCGGGCAGTCGTCGGTGTTCGTGTCGCCCCGCGGCACCCTCCTCGCCGAGGGCGTGCACACCGAGGTGAACACGTCCGGCCTCACCGACCTGACGGAACAGGTCGCGGCCGTCCTCGGCACGTCCCGGCACCCGGTCCGCACCGTCGTCGGGGCCGTCCCGTTCGCACCCGACGCCCCGGCCCGTCTCGTCGTGCCACGACGCCTGCGGCGCGCGCCCGTCCTCGGAGCCGCGCCCACCGTCCCGGCCGCTTCGGCGGCCCGGGAGAGCCTGCCGGCGATCCCCGACCCGGGCTACGTCGCCGCGGTGGCCCGCGCGGTCGAGGAGATCCAGGCCGGCGAGTACACCAAGGTCGTGCTGGCCCGTGCGCTGCGGCTGGCCGCCCCCGGCTTCGACCCGGCCCCGGTGGTGCGCGCGCTCGCGTACGGCGGTGCCGGCACGTACACCTTCGGCATCGATCTCGGCGCCGGGCGCACCCTGCTCGGCGCCAGCCCCGAACTGCTGGTGTCCCGGCACGGCCGGACCGTCTCGGCGAACCCGCTCGCCGGATCCATCCCGCGCAGCACCGACCCGGCCGAGGACGCCCGGCGTGCCGCCGGCCTGCTGGAGTCCACGAAGGACCTGCACGAACACACCTTCGCCAGCGAGGCGGTCGCCGAGGGCCTGCGGCCGTTCTGCCGGAACCTGCGGGTGCCGTCCGAACCGACGCTCACCGCCACCCCGACGATGTGGCACCTGGGCTCCCGGATCACCGGCGAGATCATCGACCCGGACGTCTCCTCGATGGCCCTGGCCACCGCCCTGCACCCGACCCCCGCCGTCTGCGGCACCCCACCGGCCGCGGCCCGCCGGGCGATCGCCGAACTGGAGCCGTTCGACCGGGGCTTCTTCGCCGGCATGGTCGGCTGGGCGGACGCCGACGGCGACGGCGAGTGGGCGGTCACCATCCGGTGCGCCACCGCCGGCCCGGAAGGCCTCGACGTGTACGCCGGCGCCGGCATCGTGGCCGCCTCCGACCCGCACGCCGAACTCGCCGAGACCACCGCCAAGCTCGGCACCATGCTGACCGCCCTGGGAGTGTTCGATGTGGCCCGATGACGTCGCCGAGCGTTACCGCAAACTCGGCCACTGGACCGGCCAAACCCTGTTCGGCCTGCTCAGTGAGGCCGCCGACCGGTTCGGTGACCGGGACGCGGTCGTCGACGGCGACGCCCGGGTCAGTTACCGCTCGCTCCACGACCGCGCCTCGCGCCTCGCGGCGGGCCTGCACACCTTCGGGGTACGCAAGGGCGACCGGGTCGTGGTGCAACTGCCGAACACCGCCGCCTACTTCGACGTGATCTTCGCGCTGTTCCGGCTCGGGGCGCTGCCGGTCTTCGCCCTGCCCGCCCACCGCAGCGCCGAGATCGGCTACTTCTGCTCGCACACCGACGCCGTCGCCCTCATCACCACCGACGTGTACGACGGCTTCGACCACCGGACCCTGGCCTCCGTGGCCGGCGGGGCCCGCGTCATCGTGGCCGGCGACCCGGGCGAGCACACCGCCCTCGGTTCGCTCTACTCCGAGGGCACGGCGCCCGACGGCCCGTCCCCCTCCGACCTGGCGTTCCTCCAGCTCTCCGGCGGCAGCACCGGCCTGCCGAAGCTGATCCCGCGAACCCACGACGACTACCTCTACAGCGTGCGGGCCAGCGCCGAGATCTGCGAAATCACCCCGGACACCTCGTACCTGGTGGTCCTGCCGGTGGCGCACAACTTCCCGATGTCGTCGCCCGGCGTCCTCGGCGTCTTCCACGCCGGCGGCAAGGTGGTGCTCTCCACCACACCCGACCCGGCCACGGTGTTCCCGCTCATCGAACGCGAGCGGGTCACCATCACCGCGCTGGTTCCGCCACTCGCCCTGATCTGGCTCGACGCCGCGGCCGGCTCCCGGCCGGAACTGTCCAGCCTGGAGGTTCTCCAGGTGGGCGGGGCGAAACTGCTCGACTCGGTCGCCGCCCGCGTCCGGCCGGTGCTCGGCTGCAAACTCCAGCAGGTCTTCGGCATGGCCGAGGGCCTGGTCAACTACACCCGCCTCGACGACGGAGACGACATCGTCCTGCACACCCAGGGCCGGCCGATCTCCCCGGACGACGAGGTGCTGGTGGTCGACGACGACGACATCCCGGTTCCGGACGGAACGGTGGGGCATCTGCTGACCCGCGGGCCGTACACGATCCGCGGCTACTGGCGGGCCGACGAGCACAACCGGACCGCGTTCACCGACGACGGCTTCTACCGCACCGGCGACCTGGTCCGCCGGCTCGACGGCGGATACCTGGTCGTCGAGGGCCGGGCCAAGGACCAGATCAACCGTGGCGGCGAGAAGATCGCCGCCGAGGAGGTCGAGGATCACCTGCTCACCCACCCGGCCGTGCACGACGCCGCGGTCGTCTCCGTGCCGGACACCTACCTCGGTGAGCGCAGCTGCGCCTTCGTCGTGGTCAAGGACGGCATGCCCGCCCCGAAGCTGCGCGACGTCCGCGTCCACCTGCGGGAGCGCGGACTGGCCACCTACAAGATCCCCGACCGGCTCCGGGTGGTGCAGAGCTTCCCGGTCACCGGCGTCGGCAAGACCAGCCGCCGCGAACTCCGCGCCCTCCTCCGCGATCTCGCCGCCTCGAAAGGAACAGCCTGATGCTCCCCCGCATCACCCCCTATCACGTGCCGAGCGGCTTCAGCCGGGACAGCGGCAAGGTCGGCTGGCGGGTCGACCCGTCCCGGGCCGCCCTGCTCGTGCACGACATGCAGAACTACTTCCTGGCCCCGTTCGGCACTGCCGACAACGCCCTGCTGTCCAAGGTGGTCGGCAACATCGCCGAACTGCGCGGGCACGCCGCCCGTACCGGCATCCCGGTGTTCTTCTCCGCTCAGCCCGGCGGGCAGTCCCGGGAGGAACGCGGCCTGCTCCAGGACTTCTGGGGCGACGGCCCGCCCGCCGACCCGCACGCCCTCGCCATCACCGAAGCCCTGCGCCCGGCCCCCGGCGACGTGGTCCTCACGAAACGCCGCTACAGCGCCTTCGTCGGCACCGACCTGGGCGACCTGCTCGGCGCCCGCGACCAGCTGATCGTCACCGGCGTCTACGCCCACATCGGAGTCCTGGCCACCGCCCTCGACGCCTTCATGCGCGGCATCGAGCCGTTCGTGGTCACCGACGCGATCGCCGACTTCAGCCCGGCCCACCACGCCGACGCCCTCCGCCACATCCAGACCCGTTGCGGGGTGGTCGCCCCCACCGCGGAACTCACCGCCGACCTGCTCACCCCCACCGCCTGACCTACGCCGGGCCACACGATCAGGCCCGGTGCGCCGGCACCTCCTCGGTCTCGGCACACCGGGCCGTCCCCATCAGCCCTCAATCGCCTTCAGGAAGCGGTGCATTCCGGACGAAGGATTGTCGTTCGGGAACAGCTTTCCCGCGCTCAGATGCCGTTTCTCCAGCAGCGCGGCTCGCCGTGCGGCCTCCTTACGGAGCGGCATGTAGACGCCGACGTCGATGCCCTTGCCCCTGCGCCCGTCGAGCGCTCGGCTCGCTCTCTCCACCACATCGGTGTTCTCGAAGCGGGTGTGATCCTGGTGATGCAGGATGAGCCAGATCTCGAAGCAGGGGTTGGAGATGGCCAGCCTGATGTCGTGCGCCTTGGCCAGGGTGATGGCCGCACGCAGGCTCGGGTGGTTCTGCGGCCACTCGACGTCGAAGAGGCACCAGCATTCGTCCACCTCAGGGTCCTTCTTGCGCTCGACCGCCATCCTCACGAGCGTGATCGGCGCGCCCTGATCAGGGTGGATCTCCAGGTTGAGTGCCGTGTTCGCCGCGACATGGGGTAACCGTTTGATGCCGTTGACGTAGTCCGGCTCGGACTTCGTTCCTTCGCAGAAGACCACGACGGTACGAAGCTCCGGTCGCTTTCCGGTCACCCGTTTGAGCGGTTTGCCGCCCTTTCGGCGCTGGCCGGCACCGTCCTGTCTCATCCGATCAGGCCCAGAGCGCGGAGGAGAGCAGTCTGATCGACTTGCGGGAGCGCCCCGAAACGGCCGTGCAGGTAGGCGTTCTCCAGGTTTTGAGAGCGGCGGACGCGCTCGCCGGCGAACTCGGCCAACGCACCGAGCCGGGTCCTTCCGTCTTCGCCCTTCTCGGTGAGCCAGACCTCGTCTCGGTTCAAATGATTGAGGAGGCTGGTGTCGTGAGACGTGAAGATCAGCTGAGCGCCGTGGGGGTTGAGTACCGGACTGTGGAAGATCCGCAGCAACTCGGCGGAGAGTGTGGGATGCAGGCTGGCGTCCAGTTCGTCGAAGACCATCGTGGTGCCCTGACGGAGAGTGTTCAGTAACGGTCCGATCAACCGGAACCAGGTCCGTGTTCCTTCCGACTCCTCGGAGAACTCGAGTGGCGCGGTCCTGTTCCCGGTTCTGTGTGTCAGCCGCAGGCGGCGACGGAACTGCGGTTCCTCAGGAGAATCGAGGAACGTGATCACCTCTTTCTCGATCATGACGTCGACGATCCCGAGGTCAGCCAATTGCAGAAGGGCGAGAGCCTGTCGCCTGTCCTCCGAGCGCGAGGAGCCCTCGAAGAGCGTCGGCTGCTCCTCCTGCTCGAACCAGCGCATGGTCGTGTTCAAATTCAAGATCGACCGTGGGTCCCTGAGGCCACGGGAAGCCTTCCGTGAATCACGTGGCAGACCGAACACCGCCATGCTCGTCAGTTCTTTGCTGAAACCTGTCACGAGCGGGTCGTCGAAGCGGCGTGCGGCGGCAAGGGCGAGTGTTGTCGGAGTGAGCAACTCGCGGGTTCCGGAGAGGCCGCCGAGGCCTCGCTGCAACTTGAGGTCGAGACCCTCACGTTCGAAAACCCGTCGGCGCTTTCGCTCCGGGTAGTGGAAGAGGCCCTCGTAATGGACGCTCTCCCGGTCGAGACCGAGCAAGTACTCGAACCGGATGCCGTCGACCAGAGCCTCCAACACGAACTCGGTCTTCTGGGACGGTCCGTCGCCGAAGGCGAACGGCTCGATCGGGATCTCGTCGTCCCAGTAGCGAAGCGAGTGCACCACCGCATCCCGCAGCCAGGCCAGAGCCGCGACGACATTCGACTTCCCGGAGGCGTTCGGCCCGTAGACGGCCGCCACGGTGAGAAGGCTCTCGCCAAGATGCGGGGCTTCTCGTGCCCCGTCACGGTCCCGGTCGACCGCCACCATCGACAGTTCCGCGTTCTCCGCGAGGGAGCGGAAGTTGGAGGCCTCGAATCGGATCAACACCAGGCAACTTTACCTACATCCAACCTCCCGTCAAGCAGCCATTTTCGTCAGATCTCAACGAAAATGCCCTTGTGTCAGCGCTCAGATGGCAGCGGCGCCGCCCGGGCCCATGGTGGTGGCCCGGCCCGCGACACCGGCCGGAAGGGCCTCCATAGCACCTTCCTCGGCACCGACCCGGCCGACCAGTTCAGGGGTGGGCTGGGTGTTCAGCTCGTGAGAGAGTTACCAACCGAAGTCGAAGATTGGGCAAGAGGTCCGAGATGCCGTCAAACGTGCCGACCACGTCGGTGCCGCCTGAGGTGCCGCGGGTGTGGCCTCCGGTCATCGTCGAGAGCCCTCGAATCGAGGCCCTGCGGGCGGCCGGCCCGACCGCGCTCGACCGGTTCTGGGCCGAGATCGAACGTGACGGATCGCCCCTCGTCGAGAAGGACGGCGACGCGACGCTGATCACCTTCCTGTGGCGGGAGCGGGAGCCGGTGCGGGACGTTCTCGCCCTCGTCAACAAGCTGGTGGACCGCTCGGATTTGGCCCGGTCCCGGATGCGGCACATGCCCGGCACCGACCTGTGGCACCTCACCTACCGGGTCCGCGACGACTGGCAGGCCACCTATCACCTCGCCCCCGACGACGGATCCGGTGACCTGCGGCGGGCGGCGGCGAACGGGGTGCCCGATCCGCTCAACCCGGTGACGTTCCCGCAAGAGCGACCGCCGCACAAGTCGGTCGCCGCGGCTCCCGCCGCCACCCCGGAACCACGCTGGTGGCGGCCCGACCCCGCGGGACCGGCCGGAATCGTGGACGAGACCACCGCCGGCGGCCGCCGGGTGTGGCGCTACCGGCCGCCCGGCCACACCGCGGACGCCGGACCGTACCCCCTGCTGGTCCTGCTCGACGGCGACCTGTGGGCCCCGTTGCTGCCGGTTGCCCCGATCCTGGACAACCTGATCGCGGCGGGCCGCATCCCGCCCGTGGTCGCCCTGCTCCCGGACGGCGCCGACCACGCCACCCGCTCCACCGAATACGCCTGCCACCCCGGGCACGCCGAATTCCTCGCCACCCTTCCCGGAACAGCCGGCCGTGACCTGGCGCCGACCACCGACCCGTCCCGTACCGTCATCGCTGGCCAGAGTCTGGGCGGTCTGATGGCGGCGTTCACCGCGATGACCCACCCGAACCGCTTCGGCAACGTGCTGAGCCAGTCCGGCGCGTTCTGGTGGAAGAGCCACACCCCCGGCGACGAGGAGGCCGAGTGGCTGGCCCACCACATCGCGGTCACCGATCGCCGCCCGATCCGCTGGCACGTCGAGGTAGGCCTGGACGAGTGGGTCACCCTCCGTCCCAACCGTCACCTCCGTGACGTCCTGCTGGCTCGCGGCTACCCCGTCACCTACGCCGAGTTCGCCGGCGGTCACGACCGCCTCTGCTGGCGGGAACGCCTCGGCGACGCCCTCACCAACCTATTCACCGAAGAATCCTTCCGGTACGCGTGACATCGCCCCGCCACATTCGGGCCGTTCCGCCCGTGCCTGATCGGGCGGCTGGCGCCGCACGATCCGACCCGGGCGGCTGGCGCCGCACGGGTCACCGGGTCCGGCTTTTCGCGGTGCGGTTGCCGGGTTGCGGCCGTAGCGCGCCGCCGGGTGAGAGATCGTCTTCGGTTGGCTCCCAGAGTTGGCCCTGCTGGCAAGATCGCTCGCCCTGCCCTGCCCTGCCCTCGCCCTGCCCTGCCCTGCCCTCGCCTCGCCCTGCCCTGCCCTCGCCTCGCCCTGCCCTGCCCTGCCCTCGCCTCGCCCTGCCCTGCCCTGCCCTCGCCTCGCCCTGCCCTGCCCTGCCCTCGCCTCGCCCTGCCCTGCCCTCGCCTCGCCCTGCCCTCGCCTCGCCCTGCCCTGCCCCCGCGCTCGCCCTGCCCTGCCCTCGCCTCGCCCTGCCCTGCCCTCGCCTCGCCCTGCCCTGCCCTCGCCTCGCCCTGCCCTCGCCCTGCCCTCGCCCTGCCCTCGCCCTGCCCTCGCCCCGCGCTCGCCCCGCGCTCGCCCCGCGCTCGCCCCGCGCTCGCCCCGCGCTCGCCCCGCGCTCGCCCCGCGCTCGCCCCGCGCTCGCCCCGCGCTCGCCGGTCAGGTGGGCGTGCACAGCGCACCGATCGTGTGCCCGGACCGCCGCTGTGGCACCCGTGAACGACCACGCAGAGCCTTACGTGCGTGCTGGCCGGTGCCTGCCGGCCGCGGGTAGGCAGGGAGAACAATTGGCCATCAGCGTCAGTGCTGATCCTGCTGGTTTGTTAGTAGGGGTTCGCTCTCAGCGTGTATCCGGTTCGGTCCCGGGCCGTCAGGCCTTACGACGCGGGTGCGGGGTAGCGGACACCGGACGTGGATCAGGGGTTCGATGACCGGCGACGGCGATCGGTGGTTGGTGGTCGGTGGTCGAAGACCGGTGAAGATCGTCCGTTGTGGTGGTTGCGCATGTGGACGGCATTGCGTGGACGGTGTGCTCGTCGCTGGGCAAGGCCGGCGAAGCGACCCGGCCGGCCGGTGATGGCTCCTCGGCGATCGCTGCTGACGCTGCCCCGTGAACTCCAGCGTGTGGCACCGGCCGGCCGTCGCACGGAATCACCATCACGTTCACCGGCTGGCAGCGGACGCGGAGACGAGTCCCCGTCCGGGGGAGACGGGACACGGATCTCGGCTATCTGTGTTCCGCAGACGTGACACCCGCAACGGGTGTCGTCACACCCACTACGGGTGTCGTGTTCTCCGAGCACACATCGCCCTGCACGCCGGCCCTCCGCCCGCCGGACGCCAGGACGCCCGTGCGCCAGGACGCCCGTGTGCCAGGACGCCCGTGTGCCAGGACGCCAGGGCGCCAGGACGCCAGGGCGAGGGGTGCGTTCATTTCTGAGGGAGATCGGCGAGAGGGCCCCGGCCAGCAGTAATGACATCCGGCGACCACCGACGACCCCTGGCATCACCCATGACCACCACGTGCGGCACCGACCAGCCGAGACGCGGGACCACCGCGACGATCATGAGTTCGCAGCTCACTCAGAAACGAATGCACCCAGGCACCCGGGCGACGGGGCGACGGGGCGACGGGGCGACGGGGCGACGGGGCGACGGGGCGACGGGGCGACGGGGCGACGGGGCGACGGGGTGACGGGGTGACGGGGCGACGGGGCGAACCGTCGGTGCGCTGTGTGTGCCCGCCCGGCGGGCGGACGGGGCCGAGGGATTCGGCACGCACGCGGGGCCCTGCGCGGTCGCTCACGAGTGTCACGGCGGTGCTCGGGGCGCACCGGCGGTGCGCTGTGGGCGCTCGCCCGGCACCCGCCCGGCACCCGCCCGGCGGGCGTGCAGGCGGGCGGGGCGGGGCGGGTGATTTGGCCAGCAGGGTCAGCCCTGACAGTTGGCCGTAGGTGGACGGTCCGGAGCGGCGGCAGGCGGGTGGGTGGCGGTCGGCGGGCCGGCGGGACCACTGATCTCGGCCCGGCGGGCGCGGCACGGGCCGGAGCGGGCAGTGAGATCGCGCCGCACGGACGGGACGGTCCGATCGGGGCGGGACGGGGGCACGCGTACCGGAGATTCTCAGATCTGGCGGTCTCGGCCGGCGGCGTAGCCGGCGATGAGCTGGGGGACCATCAGGATGATCATCAGGGCGAGGGGGACCCGCCAGCCGTGGGTGACCTCGTGCAGGAGCCCGACCACGATCGGGCCCGGAATGGCGAGGAGATAGCCGGCGCTCTGGGCGAAGGCCGACAGGCGGACCACCGTGGCCGGGGTGCGGCCGCGTAGCGCGATCATCGTGAGGGCCAGGGGGAAGGTGGCGTTCACCACGCCGAGCAGCGCCGCCCACAACCAGGGGGCGGCGGCGGGGGACGCCCACAGGCCGGCCCAGCCGGCGATGCCGAACAGGCCCAGCGCGACCGCGATGCCGCTCTGCGAGCGCAGTCGGCCGGCGTATGCCGACAGCAGGAACGACAACGGCACGCCGAGCAGGGACGTCACCGCGAACAGCAGGCCGGCCAGGGAGGCGGACAGGCCCGCGTCGCGGTAGATCTGCGGCAGCCAGCCGATGATCACGTACGCCGAGGTGGACTGCAGCCCGAAGTACACGGCCAGGGCCCAGGCCACCGGGTGCCGGCTCACGCGTACCGGATTCGGGGTTTGATCTTGAGGTGGGGTGGTGGAACCGGTGCGCGCCAGGAGCAGCCACGGCGGGAGGGCGACCACCGCGGCGAGCGACCAGCAGGCCAGGCCGAGCCGCCAGTCGCCGCCGAAGGCGCCGGTGAGCGGCACGGTTGCGGCGGCGGCCGTGGTGGCGCCCACGTTGAGCGCCACGGTGTAGAGGCCGGTGACGGTGCCGACCTGGTCCGGGAAGCGATCCTTGACGATCGACGGCAGCAGCACGTTGACCAGCGCGATGCCGGCCAGCGCCACGGCGCTGAACAGCAGGAACAGGGCGGGCGCGCCGGTGTGGGGCCGCACTGCCAGGCCCACGGTGAGCAGGAGCAGACCGCCGAGAACCACCCGCGGGGCGCCGAGACGCCGGGCCAGGCGGGGCGCGGCCAGGCCGATCGAGGCGAAACAGATGACCGGTACGGAGGTGAGCAACCCGGCGACCGTGGCGCTCATGTCCAGACCGGCCCGGATCTCGGTGAGAACCGGGCCGATGCTGGTGACCGCGAGCCGTAGATTCACCGCCGCCAGCACGAGCGCGGTCAGCGCCGACAGTCCGCCGGCACGGGTCTTCCCGGTGATCACCACGGACCCCATGGTATCGAGCGCCTGGGGTCACGCTCCTTACACAGCGGCGGTCGTGGTCTCCTGCTCGCGCTCGATCTGTGCGTTCCACTCGCTCTTGCTGGACTGCCAGCCGTCCTCGTTCATGCCGCGGCGCCAGTATCCGGAGACGGAGAGCCGGCTCGTCGGCAGCCCGAGCTCGACTCGCAGGAGCTTGCGCAGGTCACGCACGAAGGTGGCCTCGCCGTGCACGAACGCCTGCACCAGCCCGGGCGGGAACTCCAGGCCGCGCACCGCCCCGACCAGGGCCTCGCCGACCGGCCGCCGGCCACGGTGCAGCCAGGTGATCTCGGCGTCGCCGGGGCAGTCGAGTTTCTGCTCCTCGTCGGGCTCGCCGATCTCGATGAACGCCAGGACCCGCGCGCCTTCCGGCATGTGCTCGAGGGCGGCGCCGATGGCCGGCAGGGCGCTCTCGTCGCCGGCGAGCAGGTGCCAGTCCGCGGCTGGGTCCGGCGCGTAGCCGCCGCCCGGCCCCATGAACCGGAACGCGTCGCCCGGACGAGCGCGCGTGGCCCACGGCCCGGCGATGCCCTCGTCCCCGTGCACCACGAAATCGACCCACATCTCGCCGGCCTCGGGCAACCACTTGCGGACCGTGTAGGTGCGCACCGCGGGCCACGTCTCGCGGGGCATCGTCTCGCGGATCACACCCATGTCGAACGGCGCCGGATAGTCGACGCCCGCCTGCGGGAAGAGCACCTTGATGTAGTGGTCGGTGAACCGCCCGGCCTCGATCCGAGTCAGAGCGTCGCCGCCGACCACCACCCGCACCATGTGCGGGGTCAGCTGCTCCACGCGGGTGACCACGGCCTCGTGGCACGGTCGCGCGGGTCTGTTCGCCATGACTGCACCTCACTGCCGGTGGGACTGATCTCGGCAGGTAAGGCTACCCTTATTCCCCGCGATCTACCGCCCGGCCTTCGGCTTTCTCGAAGTTTCGCACCGGGGAGCGAACTCGGACACCCCTTTCGGCGAATACCCAACGTATTGGGCCTCGGGGGGACGCCGCCCGTCGCCGCCGGTCAGCGGCATCGATGGCGATCATGAAAGGCCTCGCTGCCGACCGCGTACGGTGACACTTGTCACTTGGACGGCAGAGCGGTGGAGGGCAGGACCCGAGCGGGTCCTGCCCTCCGGCTGCCTGCTACGTCAGTTCCAGGTTCGAGGCCGGGTCCGGAGGAAGGCCGCGATGACCAGGCCGACCAGGACCAGGACGGCGCCGCCGCCGATCCACGCCAGGTTGTTGCTGACCAGGGCGATCGGCCCGCTCTGCTGGGCCGGGGGTTCGGCCAGCGTGTCGGTGGTGCTCTCCGGCTCGTCGGGCGCGCCGTCACCGGGGTCGGCGGCGAGCGCCGGGCCGTCGGTCTCGGTGGGCTCCGGCTCCGGGTCGATCTCCGACGGGGTGGCCTTCTTGGTCGGCGTCGTCTTCGGCGTGTCGTTGCCGGAGCCGTCGCCGCCCGAGTTCTCGGTGCCGCCGCCGGTCGTCTTCTCGTCCTTCTCGTCCGTCGGCTCCGAGGTCGCGGTGCCGCGGTCGTCGCCGGAGGCGCCGGCGGTCGCGTCGTCGTCGGCCGTGGTGGTGGCGCGCGGCGTCGCGTTCGCCGTGGTGGTGTTCGTCCGTGGGGTGGTCGGCTTCGTCGTGGACGGCCGGGTCGGCTTGGTGGTCGCCGGTGCGCTGGTCGGAGGCGTGGTCGGGGTGGCGCCGCCGTTCTGGCCGTCGTCGTCGCCGCCGTTGTTTCCGCCGCCGTTCTGGCCGTCGCCGCCGTTCTGGCCGTTGCCGTTGCCGTTGCCGTCGCCGCCGTTCTGGCCGCCGTCGTTGTCGTCCGCGGCCCGGACGGTGATCCGGACGGAGTCGAGGGCCGGCGTCTGGTTGGCGCGCTCCATCATCGGGATCCGGTGTGAGCCGTCCCCGGCCCACGACGAGCACTGGGCGGTGCCCTCCTGCGGCAGGCCGGGCACCTGGATGGTGACGGTGTCCGGGTCGGCGCCGCCGCGGCGGTCCTCGGTGGCGACGAAGAACGCCGGCACCGGTGCGGACTCGGGCGCCTCGTCGGTGCTCGTGAGCATCCGGCAGGCGGTGTGGAAGTGACCGCGGACCAGGCCGTTCGCCAGGACGCTGCTCTCCACGTAGTACCCGCCCTGCCCGGCCGCGAGGAACCGGTCACGGATCAGGTTGCGGGTGCTGACCTGAAGGGTGAACGGGGTTCCCACGGTGACGTCGTCGGGTGCCCGGGTGATGAGCAGGGTGGGGTTGTCGGCGGCCGCGCCGACCTCGCCGAACTCGGTGGACACGCATCGTTCGCCGCGCTGGAAGCCGTCGTGTGCCGGCAAGTCGCTGTCCACACAGGTGTCGGTGAGGATGGTCAGGTTGTTGCCGACCACCTTCCCCGCCCCACTCTCGCCGGCCTTGGTGGCGTTGTCCTCGGCCGAGGCGAGCTGGGTGAATCCGATGACGCCGCCGATCGCGGTGAGTACTGCGCCGGCAGCCAACAGCCGGGTGCGTCGTTGACCCGAGCTTCGCATGACGAGACCTTCTTTTCCCCGAATTCCCGGACGCCGCAGACGTTAGGGACGCGTCTCACGGAAAGCAATTCCGCGGTGGGATTTGAGGAATTCTTATGGCGAACTTAAAGAAAAGATATGGGATTCGTCTTGAACCCCCGGCATCATCCGAACGGATGATGCCCCCGGTTCACGCGATCTTGCAGGAACGACGTTGAACTGGGAGGTTAGCTGAACGGCCGGTGAGCGGCCAGTGCCTTAACGGGGCCAGAAACCGCGCGCCGCATAGACGTCGCGAAGTACTTCGATGCGGTCCGTCATGATGCCGTCGACACCCATGTCGAGGAGGCGATTCATTTCTCGCGGATCGTCGATCGTCCACACGTGCACCGGCCGTCCGAGCCGGTGCAGGTAGCCGATGAAGCGCGGGGTGAGCACGGTGACCCGGCCGTGACGCACCGGGACCTGGGCGGCGACCACCGACTCCGGCAGCCGTAGGCGTACCCCGGTGGTCGACGCGATCCGGAGCCGGGCCACGCCCCGCATGCCGAGCGAGGTGGCGATCTTCGGCCCGCCCAGCGCGCGGACCCGGGCCAGCCGGGCGTCGCTGAACGAGGCGACCAGCACCCGGTCCTCGGCGCCGGCCGTGCGGACCGCGGCGACGGCCGGCTCGACCACCGGGTCGGACTTCACGTCGACGTTGAACCGGATTCGCGGCCAGGCGTGCAGCACCTCGTCCAGGCGAGGCACCGCGGCGGCGCCGCCCACCCGTACCGTGGCGAGGTCGGCCCAGGTTAGATCGGCGACCCGGACGGCCTCGCCGGCGACCCGGTCGAGGCCCGCGTCGTGGATGACGACCGGGATGCCGTCGGCGGTGGCGTGCACGTCCGTCTCCACGTACCGGTAGCCCATGGCGACGGCGCGCTCGAAGGCTTCGGCGGTGTTCTCGTCGCCCGCCGCGGCCCCGCCGCGATGGGCGAAGGCGATCGGTCCGGGGCCGTCGAGGAACGGATGAGGCACGCGGGCAGTATGCCGGGCTTGTTGCACTGGTTCGACTTCACCCCCAGCTGAAGGGATCCCGTTGGTGAACGACCGAACCGGCTGCTGGACGGAATGCATGGACGTCAACGTCCGGCCCGGGGCGGCGGCTTGGCCGGCGCAGCCCCGCTGTCTGATTGGTGAGTTGCCCGGCGGAGTTCTGAAGGGCCGGGCTTCCACGGCGGTATTCGTTAAAAGACGGCTCGGCCCATTGACCGCGACCCCGGACGTGATGATCCTTGTCCCCAGCGTGGCCGCTACCTCGTATCGGGGAGGAGAACGGTGACTTCGACGGTGGCGCTCAACCGGCCGGTACGGCCCCGAGCCCTCAAGATCCGCCTGGTGACCCGCCGGTTCGGAGCCCGGCGTCACGCCCGGTTGCGATTGATACCCCGTCACCCTCAACTGCGCTGGACGGCGCCGCTGAGCGCGGCGGGCTGAGCGGTGCCCGGCCCGGCGGTGGTGATCATCGGCGCGGGCATCGTCGGGTGCGCGATGGCCGACGAGTTGACCGCCCGGGGCTGGACCGATGTCACCGTGCTGGAGCAGGGGCCACTCTTCGAGGCCGGCGGGTCGAGTTCGCACACGCCCGGGCTGATCTCGCAGATCGCGCCGTCGCGGACCATGACCAGGCTCGCCCGTTACACCGTGGAGAAGTATTCCCGGCTGGGCTGCTACACGCCGGTCGGTGGGCTCGAACTGGCCACCACGGCGGAACGGCTGGCCGATCTGCACCGGCGGCACGGATTCGGTGAGGCGTGGGGGGTTCCGTCCGCGGTCGTCGACCCGGCCGGCTGTCTCGCCGTCTTCCCGCTGCTGGAGAAGTCGCTGGTGCTGGGTGGCCTGCACGTCCCGTCGGACGGTCTGGTGGCGGCGGTCCGGGCCGCGGAGGTCCAGGCGGCGAACGCCACGGCCCGCGGCGCGCGGTTTATCGGGAATAGGCGCGTCGCCAATCTGATAACCGACAAAGGGCGGGTCACCGGGGTGAACACCGTCGAGGACGAGGTCTTCCCGGCCGGTCTGGTGGTGAGCTGCACCGGGTTCTGGGGCGCGACGGCCCGCCCGGTCGTCCCGATGATCCAGCAGTACGTGCGGACCACCGCGGCCGGCGCCGACGACACCCTGCCGATCGTCCGGCATCCCGACCGAGGCCTCTACCTGCGGGCTCACGGCGAGCGGCTGGGCGTCGGCTCGGTCCGGCCCGACCCGAGTCCGGTACGCCTCGGCGACCTGCCCGGCGACGCGCACCCGGCGATGCTGCCGTTCACACCGGACACCTTCAAACAGTCCTGGGCGGCGGCCACCGACCTGATTCCGGCGCTTCGCGGCACCGCCCTCGACGAGGCGTACAACGGGGTTCTGGGGGTGACCGCGGACGGGTTTCCGCTGCTCGGCGAGGTCTTGGAGCCGCGTGGCCTGTGGGTGGCCGAGGCTGTGGAGGTGGCGCACTCGGCCGGCGCCGCGAAGGCCCTCACCGAATGGATCGTGGACGGCCGGCCGGCGATCGACCTGCACGAGTGCGACCTCAACCGGTTCGACCCGGGCCGCTGTTCCCCGGAGTACGTGCGGCGCCGCGCCGTCCGCCGGCTCGCCGACAGCCGGCGGATCGCCCACCCGGCCGACCCGCCCGGGGTCCGCGACCTGCGGATCGGCCCGTTCCACTCCCGGCAGACCGAGCTGGGCGCGGTGTTCGGTGAGGCCGGCGGCTGGGAGACCCCGCTCTGGTACGCGTCCAACCCGGCGCCGGACACACCGGCCGCCCGGGACGAGTGGTCCGGCCGGCACCGGTCGCCGATCGCCGAGACCGAGGCCCGGCTGACCCGCCGCCGGGTCGCGCTGTTCGACCTGACGCCGCTCACCCGGATCGAGGTGACCGGATCGTTCGCCGCCGGCGCCGGCATCCCGGTCGGCGCGATCCGGGTACGGGGCGGGATGACCGTGGCGCGGCTCGCCGGGTCCCGTTTCCTGATCGGCGCCAACGGCCCGCTCGATCTGGACCGGCTGCTGCGTACGGCCCCGCCCGGCGTGGCCGTGCGTGACGTCTCGGCCGGCACCTGCGCGCTCGGTGTGTGGGGGCCCGCCGCCCGGGAACTGCTCGCCCCGCTCACCACTGTCGACCTCGCCGCCTTCGGCCACCTCCAGGCGCGGGAGGGGTACCTGGGCATGGCGCCGGTGACGCTGCTGCGGATCTCCGGTGTCGGTGAGCTGGGCTGGGAGATCTGGACCGAGGCCGGGTACGGGCCGCGGCTGTGGGACACCGTCTGGGAGGCGGGCCGGGAACTCGGGCTGATCGCCGCCGGCCGGCTCGCCCAGGACAGTCTACGGATGGAGAAGGGGCGGCGGCTGCGGTGGACCGACACCACCGACGAGGACGAGGCCGACCCGGACCGGCGCAGCGCCTGCCTGGTGCTGGCCGAGACCGGGGACGTTCCGGTGGGCGGCGAGCCGGTGTACGCGGGCGGGTTCGTGGTGGGTCATGTGACCAGTGCGGCGTACGGGTGCTCGGCGGGTGCTCCGATCGCGTACGCCTGGTTGCCGTCCGTCCTTGCCGTTCCGGGAACCCAGGTGGAGATCGGCTACTTCGACCGGAGACTTCTCGCCACGGTGACGGTGGAGCCGCTGTTCGACCCGAAAGCGGAGCGCCCGCTCCGCTGACTCCGGACATGCGCGCGGAGCGTCTCTTCCGGTGAGCTACTCACCGGTTCGTCCACGGGGAGCGGCCTGAATCTGCCTACCATCGGCGATGGACCGCATACGCGCGGTTTCCCCTCGGGGTCAAAAACCATCGGGGGTAATAACGGAGACTCGCTCACGCGGCTTCTCGGACTGCCCTAGCTTAGGCCAAGTCTAAGTCGGGCAAATCCGCTGAAATGGAGCATGTCGTGCGTCTTTCTCGTTCGTCCAGAGTGGCGCGGGGCGGTCTCTGGGCCTCCGCCCTGCTCTCCACGGTGGCCGCGGTGTACTCCGGAGGAGCGCTCGCCGCCGACGGCAAACCCCCGGCGGACCGGCAGGTGACCCTCAACGGCACCGCCAAGCTGGTCCACCGGGCGGGCGACGACCAGCCCGTCATCCGGCTCACCAACGACAGCTTCAAGCAGGCCGGCTCGGCATGGCTGACCGAGCGGGCGGATCTGACCCGCTCGTTCGAGATCGCCTTCACGGCGCACCTGCGCAACGGCCGGAACGGCGCCGACGGCATCGCCTTCGTGGCACAGGGCAAGGGCGCACGCGCCCTCGGCGGCTGGGGCGGAGGCCTGGGCTACCGCGGAATCAGCCGCAGCGTGGCCGTCGAGTTCGACACCTACCGGAACACGCCCGATCCCAGCAGCAACCATCTCGCGGTCGCGCTCGGCGGCAACCCCGACCGGCACGCCGCGCTCGCCGAATCCTCGACCCCGCTGTACGGCAAGCCGTTCCACGCCCGGATCCGCTACGACGCGGCGGCCCACCGGCTCACCGTGCACGTCCGCGCCGTCTCACCCGGCGCCACCGAGCAGCTCCTGCTCGACCAGAACGTCGACGTCGCCCGGACCGCCGGCGTGACCAGCGGCTGGATCGGTTTCACCGGCGCCACCGGCGACGTCACCTCGCGCCAGGACGTCTACGACTGGAACGTCACCACGCCGTCGGCGTGACACCCAACATCTCCTGCCGGGGTACGCGCCCCGGCCCGTAACCATGCTCCGGCCCGGCCCGGGCCGACCTCACCTGCCCGATCGGAGACAGCCATGCCCACGGTCGACCGTGTGCTTCCCGACGAGACCGGCGACGTCATGTCCCTGACCACCACCGACATCGAGATCAAGATCCCGGCGGCCCCGCCCGAGGACGACGCCGAACCCCAGCCCCGGGTCAGCGTCATCGTCCCGGCACTGAACGAGGCCCAGAACCTGCCACACGTCTTCGCGCGGCTCCCGCAGGTGGACGAGATCGTCCTGGTCGACGGCGGATCCACCGACGACACCGTGGCGGTGGCCCGCCGCCTGCGCCCGGACATTCGCGTCGTACGCCAGAACCGCAAAGGCAAGGGCAACGCTCTGGCCTGCGGGTTCGCCGAGGCGACCGGCGACATCATCGTCATGATCGACGCGGACGGATCGACCGACCCGCTGGAGATCCCGAGCTTCATCGAGGCGCTGCGGGACGGCGCCGACTTCGCCAAGGGATCCCGCTTCCAGGGCGCCGGCGGCAGCGCCGACATCACCCGGCTGCGCCGGGCCGGCAACAAATGCCTCAGCATGCTGGTCAACGTCCTGTTCGGAACCCGGTACAGCGACCTCTGCTACGGCTACAACGCCTTCTGGGCACACTGCCTGGACGTGTTCGACCTGGACAGCACCTCCCCGGCGCCGGACAACGCGGACGGCCGGCTGTGGGGCGACGGCTTCGAGATCGAGACGCTGCTCAACCTGCGGGCGGCCCGCGCCGAGCTGACCATCGTGGAGGTCGCCAGCTTCGAGCACTCCCGGATTCACGGCGTCAGCAACCTCAACGCCCTCACCGACGGGATGCGGGTGCTGCGGACCATCGCCCGCGAATGGCGGCCGAAGCGGTCCAGGGCCGGGCGGCGGGTCAAGGAACAGGCCCAATGAGGATCGGGATCGTCTCGAACGCCTACCATCCGGACATCGGTGGGGTGGAGACCCACGTCAAGCGGTTGTGCGCCGGTCTCGCCGCGGCCGGCGACGACGTCGAGGTGATCACCCAGTACGCCACCCGATCGGTGGAGACCGTGGACGGCGTGCTGGTGCGCCGTTTTCCGCTCACCGTCCCGGCCGGGAACTACCGGCTCTCCGTCCCGTTGTGGCGCTGGTTGCGTGCCCACGCCGCCGAGTACGACGTCCTGCACGCGCACAGCTACCACGCCCTCGCCGCTCTCTGCGCCGCTCTGGGCAACCGCACTCCGCTGGTGTTCACGCCGCACTACCACGGCACCGGACATACCCGGTTCCGTGCCGCTTTGCACCCGCTCTACCGGCCGCTCGGCCGGGCCGTCATGCACCGGGCCTCGGCCGTCGTCTGTGTCACCTCCGCCGAGCGTGAGCTGGTGCTGCGGGACTTCCCGGAGGTCGCCACCCGGATCGTGGTCATCCCGAACGGCACCGACCCGCGGCCGGTCTCCGTCGCCCGCCCGCCGCGCACCCGGCGGATCCTCTGCGTCGGACGGCTGGAGCAGTACAAGCGTGTGGACCGGGTGATTCGCGCGATGACCCACCTCGGCCCGGAACACCGCCTCGACGTGGTCGGCACCGGCCCGGCCGGGGACCGGTTGCGGCAGCTCGCCGCCGACCTCGGGCTGGCCGGACGGGTGGTGTTCCACGGGCGGCTCGACGACGCCGCCTTCGACCACTGCCTGTCCCAGGCGTCGGCGGCGGTGTCCGCCTCCGCGTACGAGGCGTTCGGGATGGGCGTGGCCGACGCGCTCGCCGCCGGGCTGCCCACCGTCGCCACCCCGATTCCGGCACACCGCGAGGTGGCTCAGCTGGCCGGGGACAGCGCGTGGCTGCGGTTCGCCGACCCGGACGACGAGCCGGCCCTGGCGGCCGCCCTGTCCGCGGCCGCGGCCACCGGCCGTACCCGGCCCGCCATCCTGCCGACCTGGCCGGAGGTGGTCGGCGCGACCCGGGACGTCTACGCCGCGGTGGCCCGCCGTACCGCTACCGCCCCGGTCACCCGCCACCCGGTCCCCACCGCGGAGGCCCACCACCGGCAGCCCACCACGGGGGCAATCACACAATGAGCGCCGCCACGGCCAGCCGCACGACCGACCGGCGGGACGGCCGGCCGCCCGGGGCGCCGCGGCGCGTCTGGGCGGTCCCGGCCGCCGCCGGTCTCAGTCTCACGATCGCCGCCGCGGGCGGGGCGGCGGCGCTGGTCACCGCGTACCGGCGGGCCGAGTGGGGGCAGGACGGCGCGTTCACCTGGTTCTGGGCCGGGATGCTGGTCTTCACGTTGCCGGCGGCGTACTGGGCGGTTCGCCGCGGCTCGGACGACCGGCTCCGGCTGGCCGTTCTGGTCGGCTACGCCTGCTTCACCTACCTGCCGAAACTGCTGCGCAATCCCACCGGCCCGCTCTTCCACGACGAGTACGCCCATTGGGGACAGAGCCGGGACATCCTCCTCGACGGCGTACTGTTCCAGCAGAACCCGATCGTACGGGTGATCGGTGACTATCCCGGCCTGCACGCCACCGTCGCCTCCCTGGCCTCGCTCACCGGCCTGACCGTCTGGCATGCCGCGCTGTTCGTGCTGGTGCTGGCCCACGTGCTGGTGACGCTCGGTGTCGCGGTCCTGGCGGGACAGCTGTGGCCGGATTCGCGGATCGCCGCCGCGGCCGCTCTCGTCTACAGCCTGAACAGTTCGTTCCTCTACTTCGACACCCAGCTCGGCTACGAGTCCCTGGCGATCGGGGTGATGGTGTGGGCGCTGGCGGCCGGGCTGCGCGCCGTCCGGACCGGTGACCGTGGTCCCCGCGCCCGCTGGTTCGCGCTGACCGTGCTGCTGGCCCTGGCGATCACCGCCACACACCATCTCACCGCGATCTGGCTGACCGGCATGTTCGGGCTGGTGGCGTTCTCCTGCACGGTCCTCATCGGGCGGAAGGCGGCGGCGTCGCGTACCGCGTGGCTGCTCGCCGCCTGCACCGGCGGGGCGGTGGCGCTCTGGATGGGCGCCGTCTCGCCGCGTACCGGCAGATACCTGGAGCCGTACCTGGGCCGCGCCCTCGACCAGTTCAGCGGCATGGCCGGTTCCGGCTCCGGTGGCCGCACCCTGTTCAGCCAGTCGATCGCCCCCTGGTGGGAGCAGTACGCGGCCTTCGCCGCCCCGGGGTTCGCCCTGCTCGCCACGGTCGGCGCCACGGTGCTCTGGTGGCGTCGCCGGCAGCTCGCCGAACCGGTCACCAAGGCGGTCTCCGGCGCCATGCTGCTGCTCGGCGCCCTCTACTTCCCGGCCACCCTGCTGATCCTCACGCCCGCGGGGGCGGAGGGCGCACGGCGGTCCTGGGCGTTCAGTTACCTCGGCATCGCCGTGGCCGTCGCTCCGTTGATCATCGCACTGCTGGACGTGGCGCGTCGCCCGATCGGTCGATCCCGGCTGACCGGATCCGGACCGGCCGGGGCGCTGCTGCTGGCCGGGTGCGCGCTGGTGATGGTCGGGAACACGGCGGCCGGCATGAATCCGGCCTACCGCCTGCCCGGCCCGCCGGTCTTCGGCTCCGACACCCGGGCTGCCACACCCGAGGTGCTGGCCGCCTCCCGCTGGCTGCTGGAGACCCAGGGACGCGGCGCGCGGCTGGTCGCCGACCGTTACTCCGGGCTGATCCTCGGCTCGTACGGCGAGCAGGAGCCGACCACCGGCTCGGAGAGTTTCCCGGCCTACGACCTGTACATCACCCAGCCGGGCCGGCCGATGCCCGCCGCTCTGCTGGAGCAACTCCGGACCTGGCGTTTCGAATATCTGGTGGTGGACCGGCGGATGGCCGAGCAGGTGCCCGACATCAAGATCTATTTCGAGAACAACGAGCCGATCCCGCACGACGGGAAACCCGGCTTCACCCGGTCCCAGCTGACCAAGTTCGACGCCCTGCCCTGGCTCATCAAGATCTACGACGGCCCGCACCTGGCGATCTACCGGTTCGACTTCGACAGCCTGGGCCAGCGGGTCCGGATGGGGGCACGATGATCCGGCCGCTGCTCGTCGTCTACGCCGGCCTCGGCGGCGCCCTCGCCGCGGACGGCCGCCCCTGGCTCGCCGGCCCGCTCTGCCTGGTGGCTCTCCACGCCATCGGCGAACTCTGGATCCGCGCCCTGCCCGGCGTCCCGGCCGAGACCGGGGTTCCGGCCGTGCGGGCCGGCCTGGCCGCCGTCACCGGCCTGGTCACCCTGCCGCTGGTGGCGTTGCTGCTGCACCTGGCCGGCTTCCAGGTGCGGCCGGTTCCGCTGGTCGCCGGCACCGCCACGACGGCCACGCTCCTCGGCGCGGCCATCCTGCTGCGTGCCCGGCTGGCCACCCGGCGTGCGGCCACCCGAACCGCCCTCCCGTCCCAGCGGAGCCACGCGGCCGCTCTCTCACCAGGCCATCCCCCAGCCGGCCCCGGCGCCGACCAGCCGTCGACCGGCACGTCGACCGGCACGTCGACCGGGCATCCTCCGGCGGGCCCTGTTCCGGGCTCCGCGGCCGACGACGCTTCGGGCGATTCTTCGTCAGGGCGTTCCCCGGCCGATCCTTCGGCCGATCAAGCCCCGGCCGAGGACACGTCGGATCACTCTTCGGACCGCCCGTCCGCCGGCCACTCTCCGTCCGAGGAGCAGACCACGGAGATCGCGGGTCACCCTTCGGCCGAGGGCGCGATCATGGCGGGTGATCCCCAACCCGATCAGGGGTACGCGCGGACGGCCGCGATCGTCGGCGTACCGGTGATGATCGCGGTGGCCGTCGGAGCGGTCGCCGTCCGCGCCTACCTGGCCGCGCCGCATCCTGCCGAACCCGGCTATCTGAGCGTCGCCCTGAACGGCTGGGCCGCCGCCATCGACCGTCCCGTCACCGTGCCGGTCCGGGGACTGTCCGTCCCGGTGCTGGTGACCAGCGCCGGGCTGGACGCCGTCACCACCCCGCTGCAACTGCGGGTAGGCGGCCAGATCGTGGCGAGCAAGCCCCTGACGGTGGCCGCCGACTCGGTCCGTTCGCTGACCGTCCACGTCCCGGCGTTGCCTCCGGACGGCTGCCTTCGCGCGATCGACATCAGTGTCGGCGCCACGAGCACCGGCTTCTACGCCCGGGGCCCACGAACCGCCGGGCAGTCCGCCGTCCGGGGCGGCGCTCCGGCCGGCCCCGCGCTCAGCGGCCCTGGGGTGCACGACTCGACGACCGTGGGCGACCCGTCCTCCGGCGCCGCCCACGACCCCACCTCGGCCGGCGGTTCCGCCGACGCCGGGGGCGCCGCGGTCGTTCCCGGCCTGAACCAGCCCGGTGTCCGGGCCGGTTCCACCGACCCGGGCGCTCCGGGCACGACATCCGTCCCCGGCGAGAGGCCTGCCGGTCCGGTGAGGGCGGGTGTGGTTCCCGGTAAGGGATCCACGGGCGCTGCCGGGGAGGGTTCGGTTCCCGGCAAGAGGCCTGCGGGTCCGCTGCGGCCGGGCGTTGTTCCCGGTGAGAGGCCTGCCGGTCCGGTGGGGGCGGGTGCCCTCCCGGGGAAGAGAGGCACAGGGTCCGCCCAGACACGACCCGATGCCGGCAGATCGGTTGTCGCTCCCGGCAAGAAGCGTACCGGCGACCGGCATCTGGGCGCGGCCTCCACGAAATCGGATGTCGTTCCGGGTAAGCGGCCTGCGAGTTCGGTGGGTGCGGGAGTCGTTCCCGGTAAGCGGCCCGCGAGTTCGGTGGGTGCGGGAGTCGTTCCCGGTAAGCGGCCCGCGAGTTCGGTGGGTGCGGGGGTCGTTCCCGGTAAGCGGCCGGCTGTCCGGGACGGCGCCTCCCACACGGCCGTCACCCCGGGGACGACACTCGTTCCCGGTAAGCGACCTGCGAGTTCGGTGAATGCGGGAGTCGTTCCCGGTAAGCGGCCTGCGAGTTCGGTGGGTGCGGGAGTTGTTCCGGGTAAGCGGCCCGCAAGTTCGGCGGGTGCGGGAGTTGTTCCGGGTAAGCGGCCTGCGAGTTCGGCGGGTGCGGGAGCCGTTCCCGGAAAGAACCAGCCGGGTACCCGAACGGGCGGAGCCGCAGACGGAAAGCGCCCAGGCGTCAACGGCCGTTTCGTCGACCCCGGTTTCGCCGGTGTGTCACCCGGCGGCGGAAACGGCTCGAACGTCCGGGGCGGTGCCGTGCCGGGTCCCGCCTCGGCCGGGGAGATCCGCGAGGGTGTTCCGGGCCGGTTCGCCGATCCGGGCCCGGTCGGCACCGGCGGCATGGGCGGCGGCACGGCCGTACCGGCCGGGACCGTGCACGCCCGGGCCGCGGCTCCCACCCTGGAGCGGGTCGCGTGCTGATCACCGCCGCCCGCAGGCTGTCCCGGGACTCGCTGGCCCGGAACAGCCTGCTGATCATGGCTACCACGGTGAGCAACGGAGGCCTCGGCTACCTCTACTGGATGCTCGCGGCGCGGACCGTTCCGCCGTACCGGATCGGCACCGCGACGGCCCTCATCTCGGCCGCCACCGCCGTCAGCATGATCGCCAACCTGGGTGCCGGGCACATGTTCATTCAGCGGCTGCCCGGCAGCGACACCGGCACCTGGTCCCGGATCGTGGGCGTCGGCCTGTCCGCCGGGACGGTGGCCACCGTCGCGGCGTCCGCCGCGACCGCCCTGGTGATTCCGGATCTGTCCGGGAACTTCGCCTTCCTGTCCGGCCCGGCCGCGACGGCCGCGCTGATCGCCACCGCGGTGGCGATCACCCTGACCACGTTGCTGGACAACCTCTATGTGGCGCACCGGGCCGGTCACGGCATGCTGCTGCGTAACTTGGCGGTGGCCGGGGGCAAGCTCGTCACGCTGGTCGCGGTGCTGGCCGCCGGCTTCCACGGCGCGGTGGCCGTGCTGCTCTCCTGGACCCTGCCGGCATTGCTGATCTGCCTGGTCACGATCGTCGCGGCGCTGGGCCGGCTGCGTCCCGGAGCCCGGCCGCGGCTCACCGGCCTGCGCACCGAGCTGCCGCACCTGCGGTCCGCGCTGACCGGCCACCACCTGATCAACCTGACCCAGGCCGGGCCGGCGGCGATCCTGCCGGTGCTGGTCACGGCCCGGTTGGGGGCCGACGCCAACGCCCACTTCTACCTGGCGTGGATGACGGCCTCGATGCTGTTCATGGTCTCCCCGGCGGTCGCCTCAGCCCTGTACGCCGAACGCACCAACGCCGCCGACGTGCCCGTCACCCGAGCCGCCGTCGTGGTGCTCGCCGTGGTCGGGGGCCCGGCCGTCGTCCTGCTGTTCGCGGGCGATCTGGTGCTCGGCCTGTTCAGCGCGGCCTACGCCGTCGAGGGCGGTCCGCTGCTGCGGATCCTGGTGCTGGCCGCGCTCCCCGACGCGGTGGCGAACCTGGCGGTGGCGCACTGGCGGTCCCGCGGCGAGTTCCGCCTCTGCCGCCGCCTCAACCTGGTCCGCGCCGTGACCTGTCTGCTCCTGGCCTGGCTGTTGCTGCCCACGCACGGCGTGACCGGAGCCGGCCTGGCCTGGCTGGCCGGCCAGACCGCCGCCGCCGTTCTGGTAGCCGCCGTGGCCGTGTTCCGCCGCCTTCCCACCGGGTCTGTGGCGGCTGGTGGTGGCGGCTGTGCCGATGGGCCGGAGGCAGTGCTGACGGCCGGCCGGTCCGGGCCCGCCGACGGGGAGACGCCGCAGAGGGGCGACCGGCGCGGCACCACGGAAGGACCGGAATCGGGTGCTCACGGCGTACCCGACGGGGTTGAAGAACGGCAGCGAGCCGGCGGCGAGTCACCCACCCGGAGAAAGTGATGAAGATCCTGCATTTGTCCAATCTCTACGCGCCGGTGATCGGCGGCCTGGAGCGCAGCATCGCCACCAGCGGCGAGGAGATGGTGCGGCGCGGGCACGAGATCACCGTGCTCACCTTGGCGACGCCGGAGGCGCCGCACGACGAGATGATCAACGGGGTACGCGTGATCCGCGTCCGCAGTGTCGCGAACACCCTGTTGCCCGGTATGAACCGGGATCCACGGAAGCCGTTCCATCCGACCGTCGCGGACCCGCTGACCACCGCGGAGATCGCGCGGGTGCTGCGGGAGAACGAGTTCGACCTGGTGCACAGCCACGACTGGCTGATGTACAGCTACCTGCCGCTGCACTTCGGGCCGTTCGGGCTGCCGCATGTGCACACGGCCCACGATTTCGGGCTGACGTGTGTGCGCAAGACGTTCGCCCAGAACGGCCGCCGCTGCGAGGGGCCGGGTCTGGGCCGGTGTGTGCGGTGCGCCTCGGAGCAGTACGGCACGCCGAAGTCCGCCCTGCTCACCGCCGGACTGCGGGCCCACTCGCACCGGGGCATCGACTGTCTCACCGCGATCTCGTCGTCGGTGGCCTCGGCGCTGAACCTGGCCCGGCTGCCCGGCGAGCTGCCGGTGCGGGTGATCTCCAGTCTGGTTCCGGACGGCCTGGACGAGCTGGCCCGGGTCACCCCGCGGCCGGAGTGGCTGCCGGACCGGCCCTACCTGCTGTTCGTCGGCCAGCTCGGCCCGCACAAGGGCATCGACGTGCTGTTCGACGCGTACCAGAAACTCTGCGCCGACTGGCCCGGCCCGGACGGTCCGCCGGAGCTGGTGTGCCTCGGAACCCGGCGGGCGGACACCCCGCCCATTCCGGAGGGCGTCCACCTGCGTACCGATGTGCCGCATCCCAGCGTGATGGCCGCCTGGCGGGGCGCCTCCGCCGGGGTGGTGCCGTCGGTGCTGGAGGGGATGGGCCAGGTGGCCGTGGAGGCGATGCTGGCCGGCGTCCCGCTGATCGCGTCCGCCTCCGGCGGCCTGCTCGACGTCGTCGAGGACGGGGTGAGCGGCCTGCTCGTGCCGCCCGGCGACCCGGGCGCCCTGCACGCCGCGCTGCGGCGTGTGCTCACCGACCGTGACCTGGCCGCCCGGCTGCGTGCCGCCGGCCATCAGCGGGGCCTCGCGTTCACCGCGGCCCGCGTCGTACCCCAGATCGAGGAGGTCTACCGTGCCTGCATCGCCGCCCATCCCCGCTGACCGTCCGGCCCGCATCCTGGTGGTCGGCTCGGGCTGGCGGTTCCTCTCCGGGATCAGCTACTACACCTGCCGGCTCAGCAACGCGCTGGCGGACCGGTACGAGGTGGGCACGATCCTGATGCGCCGCCTCCTGCCGGCCCGGCTCTATCCCGGCCGGGAGCGGGTCGGTCGCCCTCTCGCCGACCTGCGCTACGCCGACGGGGTACGCGTTTTCGACGGCATCGACTGGTACGCCGTACCCAGCCTGTTCCGGGCGGTGGCGTTCCTGCGCCGGTTCCGTCCGGACGTGCTGGTGCTGCAGTGGTGGACCGGTACGGTGCTGCACTCCTATCTGGTTCTCACGATGGCCGCCCGGGCGCTGGGCATCCGTGTGGTGGTCGAGTTCCACGAGGTGCAGGACACCGGGGAGGCCCGGCACCGCTGGGCGGCCCGGTACGTGCGCCGCTGCATCGGCCCGCTGCTCAACCGCACCGACGGGGTGGTGGTCCACTCCCGGTTCGACCAGGCGGCGCTCGACGAGGCGTACCGGCTGGGCGGGGTGCCGTCCGAGGTGGCGCTGCACGGTCCGTTCGACCACCACCTGCCGGACCGGCCGGTACGCGAACCCGGCGACGACGTGTGCCGTCTGCTGTTCTTCGGGACGATCCGGCCGTACAAGGGTCTGGAGGATCTGATCGAGGCGTTCGAGTCGCTGGGCCCGCAGTACCACCTGACCGTGGTGGGGGAGACGTGGGAGGGCTGGACCCTGCCCGGCGAGATGATCGAGGCGTCACCGGTGCGGGACCGGATCGCGTTCGTCAACCGGTACGTCGCGGACGCCGAGGTCAACGAGTACTTCGCGAACGCGGACGTGGTGGTGCTGCCCTACCGGCGCAGTTCGGCCAGCGGGCCGCTGCACATCGCGATGAGCCACGGCCTGCCGGTGGTGGTGACCGCGGTCGGCGGCCTGGTCGAGGCGGCCGAGGCGTACAGCGGGGCGGTTCTGGTGCCGGCGGCCGATCCGGGCGAGCTGCGGGAGGCGATCGTGCGGGCCGCCGGGCTGGCCGGGCGGCGGCACACCGATCCGTCCTCCTGGGGGCGTACGGTCGACGCGTACGCCCGCCTGCTGGCCCGGATCGGTGTGGCTCAGCCGGTGCTTCCCGGACGGCATCCGGCCACCACCGGTCAGGACAGCGACACGTCGTCGAACCAGACCGTGCCGCGGTTGTCACCCGACTTGAGGTGAAGCTGGAGGCTCGTCGCGCCGGGCGGGGCGACCGCGTCGACGGTCAGCCTCGTCCAGCCGCTGTTGCCCTTCGCGATCTGCTTCGAGGTGCTCTGGCCCAGCCACCGGTCGTTGATGTCGAACCAGCTCAGCGCGATCTCGTTGGTGCCGGTCACGTTGACCCCGCGGGCCCACGCCTCGGCGTGCCAGGTGTCGCCGGCGGTCACCGGGGCGAGCGGGGACGTGCGGATCGACGGCACGCCGTTGCCGTACCGGCCGGTCCGCCCGAACCGTGCCGAGAAGCTGCCGCTGCGGACCGCGTCCCTGACGCGCACCGCGGCACCCTCGTCGGCCAGGTACGGGCGCCACGGCGAAGCCGCCGGATTCGCCTCGAAACCCAGGTCGAGGATGCCGGTGGTGAGCTCCTCCCCGGTCCAGGCGGCGCGTACCACCGCGGCGGCAGCCTTGGCCGTCCCGTCCGGGCGGTAGAGGCCGAACTTGTACTGTGCCGGCATCCGCGACACCTGCGAGTTCGACGGGATGGCACCCTGGCTGAAGTCGTACAGCGTCCACGGCGCCACCGACCTCACCCCCGCCTTCCGGGCGCCCTCGAACACCCGGGCCAGGAACGCGGCCTGATCGCCCTCGCTGTAGACGGCCGTGCTCAGGCCGGTCTCACCGATCACGATCGGGGCCGGGCTGACCGCCGCCTGGGCACGCTTGATCTCCGCGTAGGCGCGTTCCGAGTTGCCGTAGAAGTGGTAGTCGAAGTAGTCCAGCGGGGTCGACGTCAGCGACGCCTTGATCCGGGCCAGGCCGGCCGCGCCCGCGCCACCGTCCACCGACAGGGTCAGCGGCATCTCCGGAGCGGCCGCCCGGACCGCCGGGATCAGCCTGCGCACCCACGCCACGGCGGCCGGATCGGTGGACTGGAACTCGTTCTTCAGCTCGACGGACAGCACCCGCGGATCGTTCGTGTACGGGGCCAGCACCGCCTTGGCCCAGGCGGCGCTGCCGGCCGCGTCCTGATAGCCGGACCACCAGTCGAACAGGGTCAACTTGACCGTCAGGTTGTGCGCGGCGGCGGTGCTGACGAACTTGCGGAGCCGCTCCGTGTACTCCGCCTTCGGCCGGGGGAAACCGAACGACTGCGGGAAGACGATCACGCGTACGTTGTCGGCGCCGAGCGCGGCCGCCTTCGCCATGTCGGCGTCGATGCGGGTGGCGTCGAAGCCGGTCCACATCGCCGACCAGCCGGCGTTGGACGGGTAGTAGTTGATGGTCTTCGCTGCGAGCACCGCGGTGAGGCGGGTCTCCAAAGTCGCCGACTGCACGACGGCGGGCTTGGCCTTGGCCTTCGACGGAGCCTTCGTCGGGGTCTTGGTCGGAGCCTTCGTCGGGGCCTTCGTCGGGGCCTTCGGCAGGGCCGAGGCCTTGGGGGTGGGCTTCGGCGTACTGGCGAAGGACCCGGAGGCCGGCACGGCGACGGCGAGCAGGAGCGAAGAGGCCACGATCGCCGCACGCTTGCGAGCAGTACTCACTGAGGGTCAGCCCTTCACCTCGTAGGTTCGTTTGCTGACCCCTTTATTCGGTTTTCCACCGGCCACCACGAGGATTGCCGTGCTGCAAGGTGGTTGCGGATGGGGAGTGGACCGGGAACCGCCCTTCATTCCGGCGGTCCCGGCCGATGGTGGCCGTCTACGCCGGATAGTGCCGGGGAGTGAAGACGGCCGTCGTCCCGTCGCCGCGGGTCACCGCGCGGGTCTGCGACGAGCCGATGATCAGCAGGCAGCGCATGTCGACGGTGGCCGGATCCAGCGCGGCCAGCGTGGTGATCCGCACCGACTCGCCCGCGCCGCCGACATCCCGGCCGACCACCACCGGCGTGCCCGGGCGACGGTGCCCGCGCAGCAGCTCCAAAGCCCGGACCAGCTGCTCCCGGCGGCTCTTCGACGCCGGGTTGTAGAGGGCGACCACCAGATCGGCGGTGGCCGCCGCCTCCAGCCTGGACTCGATCACCGACCACGGCTTGAGCCGGTCGGACAGCGACAGGATGCAGAAATCGTGCCCGAGCGGCGCCCCGGCCCGGCTCGCCACCGCCTGCGCGGCGGTCAGACCCGGGATGATCCGGATCGGCACGTCCACCCACCGCGGATCCTCGGCCACCTCCAGAACGGCCGCGGCCATCGCGAAGACACCCGGGTCACCGGACGACACGACCGCCACCCGGCGCCCGCGCTTCGCCAGGTCCAGCGCGAACGCGGCGCGTTCCGCCTCGACCCGGTTGTCGGACGGGTGCCGGCGCTGCCGCGGGTTCGGTGGCACGCGGTCCACATAGGGGCCGTAGCCGACCAGATCGTCCGCGGCCGCCAGCGCCTCCTGAGCCTCCGGGGTCAGCCAGTGCCGGGCGCCCGGGCCCAGCCCGACCACCGTCACCCCACCGGTGCCGCGGTCGTCGCCGCTCGCGAACCGGGTCAGCGCCGCGGCGTTCGCGTCCTCCAGGCTGACCAGCCCGCCCACCGGCTCGGCCGTCGCCACCGCCGCCCCGTTGAACGTGGTGTCGACCGTGGCCTCGGCGAACACGGCCGGAACCGCCGGAGCCGACCCGAAGGCGGCCGCCGCCGGGCTCGGCAGCAGGGCCAGCGAGAAATACGGCACCGTGGCCGGATCGACGTCACGCAGCGGCCCGGACCGCTCCCGGCCGGTGGTGGCACGCTCCACATACCACGCGTCGTCGAGCCGGCCCGCCTCGGCGAGCGCCTCCCGGACGCCCTCGAAGGTGCGGCCCAGCTTCATCACGGCCGCCGAGTCGGTGACCGCCAGGCGTGCCGCCAGATCCTTCGGCTCCAGCGTGCCGGGCAGCACGGTGAGCACCTCGTCGCGCTCCATCAGCGGCCGGCCCAGGACCGCCGAGGCGGCGCTCACCGACGTGACGCCGGGTACGACGGTGGCGTCGTACCGGCCGGCGAGTCGCTTGTGCATGTGCATGTAGGAGCCGTAGAAGAACGGGTCGCCCTCGGCGAGCACCACCACGTCCCGGCCGGCGTCCAGATGCGCGGCGAGCCGCGCCGCCGACTCGGCGTAGAAGTCGTCGATGGCGCCCTGGTAGCCGCCCGGATGGTCGGTCGTCCCGGTGGTCACCGGGTAGATGAGGGCCTCCTCGATCTGGCCCTCCCGCAGGTAGCCGGCCGCGATGGCACGCGCGTTGCTGCGCCCGTGCCCGGCCGCGTGGTAGGCCACCACGTCGGCCGCCGCGATCAGCCGGGCCGCCTTCACGGTGACCAGCTCCGGGTCACCGGGGCCCAGCCCGACCCCGAACAGCCGGCCGGTCCTCCGTACAGGGTGGTTCGTCATCTTTTCCGTTCCCGACCTATTCCGGGTCATTCCGCTTCGCAGGCGAGGGCGTTCACCGCGGCCGCGGTGATGGCGCTGCCACCCCGGCGGCCACGCACGATCAGATACTCCAGGCCGGACTCGGCGAGAGCCTCCTTGGACTCGGCCGCGCCGATGAAACCGACCGGGATGCCGAGCACCGCGGCCGGCCGGGGCGCGCCCGCCGCGACCATCTCCAGCAGCCGGAACAGCGCGGTCGGCGCGTTGCCGACGGCCACCACGGCGCCGCCCAGCCGGTCGCCCCACAGATCCAGGGCGGCCGCGCTGCGGGTGTTGCCGATCGCCGCGGCCAGCCCCGGCACCGACGGATCCCGCAGCGTGCAGATCACCTCGTTGGCCGCCGGCAGCCGCGACCGGGTCACCCCGGACGCCACCATCTCCGCGTCGCACAGGATCGGCGCACCGTCGAGCAGAGCCTTCCGCGCCGCGGTCACCACACCCGGACTGAACCGGACGTCCCGCACCAGATCCACCATCCCGCAGGCGTGGATCATCCGGACCACCACCCGCGACACGTCCTCCGGCAGCCCGGAGAGATCCGCCTCGGCCCGGATGGTGGCGAACGAACGCCGGTAGATCTCCGCGCCGTCGCGCACATACTCCATCAGAGCCTCCTAGCCACAGCCACGATCTCCCCCAATGCGGTCACGGCCGTGCCGACCTCGCTGATCCTCGGCGATACCGCCCCGGCAGTCGATGGGCCGACCAGTCCGGATCGGTCGCGTTCCGCGCCGGTCGCCGCCACCGCCCGGGCCGCGCTGGTCTCGTCGCGTTCCGTGCCGGTCGCCGCCACCGCCCGGGCCGCGCTGGTCTCGTCGCGTTCCGTGCCGGTCGTCTTCGGTGGGCGGGCCGGGCCGGATCGGTCATCGTCCTCGCGGGTGACCAGGTAGCCGTCGGCGGTGGCCTCGACCCGGACGTGCGGGCCCGGTGGGCTGCCGCACGCTCGGGCGCACCCCACCCAGTGCACCGGCAGGCCGTCGACGAACCGGGCCGCGGCCGTGGCGTCGGCACGCACGTCGGCCAGCGACTTCGCGCAACCCGGCCGCCCCGCGCAGGCGGTCACCCCGGACCAGGGCGAACCCGCCGCCACCGCGAGCCCGGCCGCCGCCAGCCGCTCCACCCACTCCGGCGCCGCCGATGGCGGCAGATCGGCCACGATCACTCCGCGCCAGGGCGCCACCACCAGCTGACCGGCCTCTTCCAGAACCCGGAGGGGTACGCCGTCCAAGCGCCCCAACGGCACCAGTGCCCCCACCGCGGCCAGCCCGTCCTGCTGGGCGACGACACCGACCACATCGGCGGCGCCGGTGTCCCCGACCGGAACCGCGGCCGCCACGGTGACGGGCGTCAACCCGAGCGCGGCCTCCACCCGGGCCGACACCCGGGCCGGACCGTCGCCAAGCTCCCGCAGCCGCCACGCCGCCGGGCCGTCGCCCCGCTGCTCCTCCCGCTCGGCGAGGAACGCGTGTGCCGCCGCGATCAGCGCCTCCACCACCCGGCCGGTCTCCACCCGGAGCCCGGTGTCGTGCCCGGCGAAACGGATCGCGAACAGCCCGGCCCCGGCCCCCGGCCCGGTGCCGGGCGCGTGGATGGCGGGCGTGGACGGTGCCGGAACGTCGGCGGCCGGGTGGGAGGCGGGCGCCGACGGTGTGGGCACGGTCGTAGGCGGGTGGATGGCGGGGGCCGGAACGGCGGCGACGTCGGCGACCAGCGGGACCTGGCCCAGCGCGAACAGGAACTTGCCGGGCAGGGCGGCCAGGCCCGGATCGGCCAGAACGGCGTGATCCAGCGCCGGAAGGAGAGCCCGCACCGCCGATCCCGCCAGCGGCGGCGACGCGATGTTCCGTACATTGTCGTGGGTTGGGGAGGGCAGGAGGCCGGCGGCGCTCAAGCGGGCCGCCAGAGCTGGGGCGTCGTCGGCCGAAAGGCCTCGGAGCTGGAGATTGGCGCGCGAGGTCAGCTCCAGGGCGCCGTCGCCGAACTCCTCGGCCAGCTCGCGCAGCGAGCGCAGTTGGGCGCCGGTGAGCAGCCCGCCGGGCAGCCGGACTCGCGCCAGCAGCCCGTCGGCGGCGGCGTGCAGCCGCAACGCGCCGGGACAGGCATCGGTGTCGGAGGTCCGGACGGGAGACATGGCCCGGATACTACGGCCGACCCCCGACAGGAATTCACCGTCGGCTCTCGGCGGGTCGGCAGCGTCACAGCGGCCGTTCGGCCTTGACGCGGGACACCGGGGTTCGGAAAGGTTGTGGGCCAACGAGCGGCGACGCCGCGGAGGAAGCCGGTGCGAGTCCGGCGCGGTCCCGCCACTGTCACCAGGGGATTCTGCCCTGGGAGCCAGGAACTCCGGTCGCCGTGACATCCGACTACCCGGGGCGCGGACCCCGAGGGGAGCGCGCGTGTTTCTGCTGCTGTCGACCTCCGACACCGACCTGCTCAGCGCCCGGGCCAGCGGCTCCGCGTGGCGCCCGGCCAACCCGGCCCGGACCGCGGTCTCCGATCTGCCGGCCCTGCTCGACGGGGCCGACCTCGTGGTGGTGCGCATCCTGGGTGGACGCCGGGCCTGGGAGGAGGGGCTGGACACGCTGCTCGCGAGTGGTGTGCCGGTCGTCGTCCTGGGCGGTGAGCAGGCGCCGGACGCCGAGTTGATGAAGCTGTCCACGGTGCCCGCCGGGGTGGCCGCCGAGGCGCACGCCTATCTGGCGCACGGCGGCGCGGACAACCTGGCCTCGCTGCACGACTTCCTCTCCGACACGGTGCTGCTGACCGGCAACGGGTTCGCGCCGGCGGTGGAGAGCCCACAGTGGGGTCTCCTGCCGCGCCCGGAGTCGGCAGGCGAGGCGACCGTCGCGGTGCTCTACTACCGGGCGCACCACATGGCGGGCAACACGGCGTTCGTCGAGACGCTCTGCCGGGCGATCGAGGCCAAGGGCGCGCGTGCCATGCCGATCTACACCGCTTCGCTACGGACCGCGCCGCCGGAGCTGCTGGCCGAGCTGCGCAAGGCCGACGCGCTGGTGGTGACGGTGCTGGCGGCCGGCGGCACCCGCCCGGCGACAGCGAGCGCGGGCGGCGACGACGAGGCGTGGGACGTCGGGGTGCTCGCCGATCTGGACGTGCCGATTCTGCAGGGGCTGTGCCTGACCAGTTCGCGGGCCGTCTGGGAGGCCTCCGACGACGGGCTCACCCCGCTGGACGCGGCGACGCAGGTGGCGATCCCGGAGTTCGACGGCCGGATCATCACGGTGCCGTTCTCGTTCAAGGAGATCGACGAGGACGGGCTGTCGGTGTATGTGGCGGACGAGGAGCGGGCGTCGCGGGTGGCCGGCATCGCGGTGGCGCACGCCCGGCTGCGGCACGTCCCGCCCGCCGACCGCAGGATCGTGCTGATGCTGTCGGCCTACCCGACGAAGCACTCCCGGATCGGGAACGCGGTGGGCCTGGACACTCCGGCCTCGACGGTCGCGCTGCTCGCCGCTCTTCGCGATGAAGGCTACAAAGTTGGAGATCTCGATTCGTACGACGGCGACGGTCTGATCCATACGCTGATCGCCGCCGGTGGGCAGGACCCGGACTGGCTGACCGAGGAGCAGTTGTCCGGAAACCCGGTCAGGATTCCGGCGTCCCGCTACCAGGAGTGGTTCGACCGGCTCCCGGCGGATTTCCGGGAGAGTGTCGAGCGGCATTGGGGGCCGGCTCCCGGTGAGCTCTATGTCGACGACGGCGACATCGTGCTGGCCGCGCTCCGCGACGAGAACATCGTGGTGATGGTTCAGCCTCCGCGCGGGTTCGGGGCCAACCCGGTCGCCATCTACCACGACCCGGACCTGCCGCCGAGCCACCACTACCTGGCCGCCTACCGGTGGGTGGCCGACGAGTTCGGCGCGCACGCGGTGGTGCACGTCGGCAAGCACGGCAACCTGGAGTGGCTGCCCGGCAAGAACGTGGGCATGTCCGCCTCGGACGGCACCGACGCGGCGCTCGGCGATCTGCCGCTGATCTACCCGTTCCTGGTCAACGACCCGGGCGAGGGCACGCAGGCCAAACGCAGGGCGCACGCCACCCTGGTCGATCATCTGATCCCGCCGATGGCGCGCGCCGAGTCGTATGGCGACATCGCCCGTCTGGAGCAGTTGCTCGACGAGCACGCCAACATCGCGGCCCTGGACCCGGCGAAACTCCCGGCGATCCGGGCGCAGATCTGGACCCTGATCCAGGCCGCGCGGATGGACCACGACCTCGGTCAGGCCGACCGGCCCGGCGATGAGGAGTTCGACGACTTCATCATGCACATCGACGGATGGCTGTGTGAGGTCAAGGACGTGCAGATCCGTGACGGGCTGCATGTGCTCGGGGCGGCGCCGTCCGGTGAGGCGCGGATCAACCTGGTGCTGGCCATGCTGCGGGCGCGGCAGATGTGGGCCGGTCAGGTGGCCGCGCTGCCGGGTCTGCGGGAGGCGCTGGGCCTGCCGGAGGACGCGCCGACCGCCGCTACGGACGCGGTCGAGGCACAGGCCAGGGCTTTGGTGACGGCGATGGAGGAGGCCGGCTGGCCGACGACCGTCTCCGGCGAGTTCGTGTCCTCCGCGCTCTCCGCAGCCCCCGCTGTTCCTGACGATATTTCGGACCTGTCGGATGTCGGGCAGGTGGCGCGGGTCCTCGAGTTCGCCGCCGGTGAGGTCGTGCCACGGCTGGCGAGGACCACCGACGAGCTGACCAACGTGCTGCACGCGCTGGACGGCGGCTACGTCCCGGCCGGCCCCAGCGGCTCCCCGCTGCGCGGCCTGATCAACGTGCTGCCGACCGGCCGCAACTTCTACTCCGTCGACCCGAAGGCGATCCCGAGCCAACTCGCCTGGGAGACCGGCCAGGCGATGGCCGACTCGCTGCTGACCCGCTACCGCGCCGATCACGGCGACTGGCCCCGCTCGGTCGGCCTCTCCGCCTGGGGCACCAGCGCCATGCGCACGGCCGGCGACGACATCGCCGAGATCCTCGCACTGATCGGTGTCCGCCCGATCTGGGACCCGGCGTCACGGCGGGTCACCGGACTGGAGCCGATCCCGGCCGAGGAACTGGGCCGGCCGAGGATCGACGTGACGGTCCGGATCTCCGGCTTCTTCCGGGACGCGTTCCCGCACGTGGTCGCGCTGCTCGACGACGCGTTCAAGCTGGTCGCCGGGCTGGACGAGCCGGACAACCACGTTCGTGAGCACGCGCTGCGCGATCAGGGGGAACACGGCGACTGGCGGCGGGCCACGATGCGGATCTTCGGGTCGCGGCCGGGGGCGTACGGGGCGGGAATCCTGCCGCTCATCGACAGCCGCAACTGGCGTGACGACGCCGACCTGGCCGAGGTGTACGCGGTGTGGGGCGGCTTCGCCTACGGGCGGGACCTGGACGGGGTGCCGGCTCGCGGGGACATGGAGAACGCCTACCGGCGGATCGACGTGGCCGCCAAGAACATCGACACCCGCGAGCACGACATCGCCGACTCGGACGACTACTTCCAGTACCACGGCGGCATGATCGCCACGGTGCGTGCGCTCACCGGTCGCGCGCCGGCGGCGTACATCGGCGACTCCACCAACCCGGACCAGGCACGGACCCGCAGCCTCACCGAGGAGACCGCGCGGATCTTCCGGGCCCGGGTGGTGAACCCGCGCTGGATCGCCGCGATGCGGCGGCACGGCTACAAGGGCGCCTTCGAGCTGGCCGCCACCGTGGACTACCTGTTCGGTTACGACGCCACCGCCGGCGTGGTGACCGACTGGATGTATGAGCAGCTCGCCGCGTCCTACGTGCTCGACGACGAGAACCAGAAGTTCATGCGCCAGTCGAACCCGTGGGCGCTGCACGGCATCGCCGAGCGCCTGCTGGAGGCCGCCGACCGGCGGCTGTGGGAGTCACCGGAGCCGGAGACGCTGGCCGCGCTGCGGGAGCTTTACCTGCGGACCGAGGGTGATCTGGAGGATGGCCCGGCCTGAGACACTGCAGGGGTGATCATTCGACGTGAGACCGATGCCGACATCGAGGCGATCCGGACGGTGACGGCCGCCGCGTTCACCGCGCCACACTTCCGGGAGCCGCTGCCCGACGGGGTCGAGCCGGACGAGGCGCCGCTGGTGGGCCGGCTGCGTGCCGACGAGGGCTGGCTGCCCGCGCTGTCGCTGGTGGCGATCGTGGACGGTGCTGTCGTGGGACACGTGGTGTGCACTCGCGGCCGCGTCGGCGACGCCCCCGCCCTCGGGCTGGGGCCGGTCAGCGTGCACCCGGATCATCAGCGCAGTGGTGTCGGCTCGGCGCTCATGCACGCGGTGCTGGGCGCCGCCGACGCCCTCGACGAGCCGCTGGTGGTGCTGCTCGGCGACCCGGCCTACTACTCCCGGTTCGGGTTCCGGCCGGCGGCCGAGCACGGAATCGAGCCGCAGGTGCCCGAGTGGGCGCCGTACTTCCAGGTACGGCCGCTGACCGCCCACGACCCGGCGGTGCGCGGCGTCTTCACGTACGCCGCGCCTTTCAACGAGCTGTAGTTCGGCTGGTTCGGGGCTGTCGAGGCAGCGCTGAGGGCCGGCCGGGGTTTGACGTGGCTGTAGTTCAGGCCGGCTCCGGGTGCTGCTTCGAGGCGTCGAGGCAGCGCTGAGGGCCGGCCGGGTTCAGTCGGCGTCCGGGCGGCGCAGCAGATAGGTGTCCATGATCCAGCCGTGGCGCTCGCGGGCCGCCGCACGGGTCTCGACGATCTCCTCCGCCACCTCGGACACCCGGCCGGCGGCGAGCAGTTCGTCCCCGGTGCTCACGTAGGCGCCCCAGTAGATGTCGGCGTCCGGATGCGCCGTGAAGGCCTGCTGGGCGTCGAGCATCACGACCACGTCGTCGACGACTTCCGGCCAGCCCTCGGCGAGCCGCCGGCCGGTGGTGATCTGCACCGGCCGGCCCACCCGGTTCAGCCCGATGCGGTGCTTGGCGGCCAGCGCGGAGACGCTGCTGATGCCGGGGATCACCTCGAACTCGAACTCGACCGCCCCGCGGGCCAGGATCTCCTCCAGGATGGCGATCGTCGAGTCGTACAGCGAGGGGTCGCCCCAGACCAGGATCGAGCCGGTCTCGTCGTCCTTGAGGTGCTCGATGATCAGCTCTTCGAGGACCAGCGAGCGGCGGTGCCGCCAGTCCGCGACCGTGCCCGTGTAGTCGGCCGGGGTGCGGTCGCGGTCGGGGTCGCGGCCTTCGACGATCCGCTTCCGCGGGTGTGAGTAGCCCCGGATCAGGCGCTCCCGCAGCTCGATCAGGCTCGCCTTGGTCTCGCCCTTGTCGAGCAGGAAGAACACATCGGTACGGCCGATGGCCTTCGCCGCCTGCAGGGTCAGATGGTCGGGGTCGCCGGCGCCGATTCCTACTACACAGATCTTCCGCACGCTCCGAGTCTGCCTCACCGCCAGGGCCGTCCGGCAGCGGGCGGTCGTCCTGGGAGAGGACGACCGCCCGTCTCACCGGACGGCCCCGTTTCGAGGGCCGGCGAATCAACCTAATGCTTTCTGCACAGCACTTTGGAGTAGTACCGAGCGAGCGAGGCAGGGGGCGCCTTCGGTCACGGCAATATAACGACGCAGGTGAATCGGTTAGTGCTCGAACTGCAGCCAGTTCACGTTGGCGAACTCGGCGCCGTCGTTCGAGGTGAAAGTCACGTAAACGGTGTGCACCCCGGTCACCGGCCGGAGCACCGCCGTGTCGGTACGCCAGCTCTGCCAGCCGCCGGTGTTGCCGACCGACAGCTCACCGACCGGATCGGCGGTCCGGCTGTCCACCCGGATCTGTATCCGCCCGGTGCCGCCGGCCCCCGACGCGACCCGGATCCGGGCCTTGGTCGCCGCCACCGCGCCGAAGTCGAAGCCGTCGAATCGTAGATGGTCGTCCCGGTTGATCCAGCCGACGTTCTCTCCGCCGCCCTCGTCGTCGGTCGGCTCCGTCTGCACCCCGGCCAGCTCGGCGGCCGCCTCGGCTTGCAGGAGCGCGTACGTGACCGGGCTGGGCGCCGCCTCGGACGGGGTAGCCGACGGCTCCGACAGCTCGGACGGCTCCGCCGGGATGCTCGTGACCGTGGGCGAGGCGACGATCGGCGTGGTGATCATCGGGTCGGCCGGGGTGTCCTGCCAGCGCCCGATCAGATAGCCCACCAGCACCAGCCCGGCGCCGCCGAGCGCTCGGAGCGCCCGGCGGCGATTCTGCCACGATCTGGTGCGGTAGACGGTCGGGGATCGACTTTCCACTCGGCCAGGGTAATCAGACGGTCTCGGCCACGATCGACTCGGCCGGGGGCTCGGCGAAGTGGCACGCCGAGCGCAGCTTCGGCGTGTGCTCCAACAGCACCGGGTCCTGGGTGGCGCAGATGTCCTGAGCCTTCCAGCACCGGGTGCGGAACCGGCAGCCGGACGGCGGGTCGACCGGGCTGGGCACGTCGCCCTGCAGCCGGATCCGGGTCTTCGGCGGCACGCCGCGGACCACCGCGATGTCCGGCACGGCGGAGAGCAGCGCCTGGGTGTACGGGTGGGTGGGCCGCTGGTACAGGTCGTCGCGCCCGCCTTCCTCGACGACCCGGCCGAGGTACATGACCGCGACCCGGTCGCAGAAGTGCCGGACCACACCCAGGTCGTGGGCGATGAAGACGAACGCGATGCCGAGCTCGGAGCGCAGGTTCTCCAGCAGGTTCATCACCTGTGCCTGGATCGAGACGTCCAGCGCGGAGACCGGCTCGTCGGCGACGATCACCTTCGGCCGGGCGGCGAGGGCACGGGCGATGCCGATGCGCTGCCGCTGGCCGCCGGAGAACTCGTGCGGGTACCGGTTGTAGTGCTCCGGGTTGAGGCCGACCATCTCCAGGAGCTCCTGGATGCGCTTGAGCTCACCCTTGCGCTCGACCATCTCGTGCGTCCGCAGCGCGGTGCCGACGATCGTGCCCACGTTGTGCCGCGGGTTCAGCGACGAGTACGGGTCCTGGAAGATCAGCTGGATCTCCCGCCGGTACGGCCGCAGCTGTCGCTCCTTCATGTGAGCGATGTCCACACCCTGGAAGTTGATTTTCCCGCCGGTGGGTTCGAGCAACCGGGTGATCAACCGGGCGGTCGTGGACTTACCGCAACCGGACTCGCCGACCAGGCCCAACGTCTCGCCCGGCTGCAGGGTGAAGCTGACCCCGTCCACCGCCTGGACCGACTTGGAGCCGCGGATCAGCTTGCCGTCACCCCTGATCCGGAAGTGCATCTTGACGTCTTGCAACTCGAGCAGCGGCGCGCCCTCGACCTTGCGGACGCCGGATTTGACGGATGCGGTAGCAGCGGTCATCGTCGTGGTTCCTTACGGCAGCCGGGGGAGGACATCGGTCTCGAACACCCGGTCGGGGTCCTTGAGGTGGCAGCGCGAAGAGCGGCCGGGGTCAGCGGTGCGGGCGATCAGCTCCGGGCGCAGGGTCCGGCACAGGTCGCCGGGCACCCGCTCGCGGAACTCGCAGCGCGGGTTGAAGGCACAGCCGGACGGCATGGCCAGCAGGCTCGGCGGTGCCCCCGGGATCGGGTGCAGCGGGCCGGGCGTGCCGGAGACGGCCGGGATGCTTTCCAGCAGACCCCAGGTGTACGGGTGCAGCGGCGTGCCGAGGATCTTCCGCACCGGGCCGTGCTCGACCGCGTTGCCGGCGTACATGACCAGGATGTCGTCCGCGATCTCGGCGACCACACCGAGGTCGTGGGTGATGAAGACGACCGCGGAGCCGAAGTCGCGCTGCAGGTCGGCGATCAGGTCCAGGATCTGGGCCTGCACGGTCACGTCCAGAGCCGTGGTCGGCTCGTCGGCGATCAGCAGCTTCGGGTCGTTGACCAGGGCCATCGCGATCATCGCGCGCTGCCGCATACCGCCGGAGAACTCGTGCGGGTACTGGTCGACGCGCCGCTGCGGGTTCGGGATGCCGACCCGGTCGAGCATCTCGATGGCCCGGTCCCTGGCGGCCTTCTTGGTGACCTTGTTGTGGTTCCGGTAGGACTCCATGATCTGGTCGCCGATGGTGAAGTACGGGTGCATCGACGACTGCGGGTCCTGGAAGATCATCGCGGCCTGGGCGCCGCGGATCCCCATCAGGTCCTTCTCCGACATGCCGACGACCTCGCGGCCGCCGATCTTGATGGAGCCGGACATGAAGGTGCTCTTGCGGTCGTGCAGTCCCATCACGGCCATGCTCGACACACTCTTGCCCGAGCCGGACTCGCCGACGATGGCGAGGGTGCGGCCCAGCGGCAGGGAGTACGTCAGACCATCGACCGCCTGGACGACGCCGTCCGCCGTGGGGAACCTGACCTGAAGGTCGGTGACCTCGAGGTAGGGCTGCTCGCCGGGGACGGTCGGTCGCCGGGACCGGACGGCCGCCTGCGGTTCGTGAGTGGTCTGGTCCATGTCGCCGCCTTGCGTGACGGGGGTGTCCGGCGCGGTCATGCGATCCGGACCCGCGGGTCGAGGAACGAGTAGATGATGTCGACGAGCAGGTTCATCAGGACCAGGACGGTGGAGCCGACCAGCACGCTGCCGAGCAGAACCGGCAGGTCGTACGTGTTGAAGGCGCGCAGCGTCAGCAGGCCGAGGCCGGGCAGGCCGAAGATGCTCTCGGTGAACAGCGTGTTGGTCAACTGGTACGCGATGTCGAGGCCGACGATCGTGACCACCGGGCTGAGGCCGGCGCGCACGCCGTGGCGGTAGACCACGCGGCGCTCACTGATGCCCTTGGACCGGGCGGTCCGGACGTAGTCCTGGCCGAGCGACTCGATCATGGCGGCTCGCGAGTACCGGGTGTAGGAGGCGGCATTGGTGAGCCCGAGCGTCAGCCAGGCGGCCATCAGGCCGGCGGCCCAGGCTAACGGATTCTCCAACAGCGGATGGTACTCCGAGCGGGGAATGACGACCCCCGACAGATACAGGGCGACGAGCAGAACCACGATGAAGTACGGCACCGAGTTGATCGTGAGGCTGGAGCTCACCGCCAGCCGGTCCAGCGTCGTCCCTCGGTGCCGGGCCGCCAGCGTGCCGACCAGCACACCGGTGCCGAAGTAGATGATCGCGGCGCCGCCGACGATCGAGAGGGTGACCGGCAGCGCGTCGCCGATGAGTTCGGTGACCGGCCGGCCGAGGGCGAACGAGTAGCCGAGGCACGGCGCGTCGCACTCGCGGACGGTGCCGCCGATCTCGTAGTCGCGCCCGGCGACGACGCCTTTCAGATAGGCGCCGATCTGAAGGAGCGGCGGCTCCTCCAGCTCGAGGGCCTTGGTGATCTCAGCAGCGCGGTCGGGGGTGCACTTCGGTCCGCAGATGGTGCCGGCCGGGTCGGTCGGCGCCAGGAGGAAGAGTGCGTAGCTGGCGACCAGCGTGACGAAGATGACCGAGATCGCACTCGCCGCGCGTCGCAGGATGTACAACAGCACCGCAAACTCCTCGTGTTTCCTGATTGCGGATCGGTCGATGGGGCCGGCTCACGGGTGTGGCCGGTGGAAGATACGACAGTGCTTCTCCGGCCGATGGTCCGGCCCGCGCGCGGACCGGACCATCGGAGTGTCACCGGGGAATCAGCTGAGCAGGTGCGCGTCCGGGAAGAACGGCATGCCCATGGTCGGGTCCGTCTGGATCGGGCCGACGTTCGTGCCCTTGACGATCGCGTTCTTCTCGTAGGTCATGGGGATCGCGACGTACATGTCCATGATCTTCTTGTCGAGCGCGGCCCACTTCGGGGTGGACTCCTCGGACGGGAGCTTCGACAGCTCGTTGATCTCGGCGTCGAGAGCCGGGTCCTTCAGCATGCCCCAGCTCTGGCCCTCTTCGATGCTCTGGGTACGGAACAGCACCGGGAACCAGCTGTTGCCGGTCGGCCAGTCGGAGCACCAGCCACGCGGGGTCTGACCGAAGTTGACCGGGGCGTCGTAGTCGCCGGCCTTCTTACGCAGGTCGGCGGTCGGCACACCGACCGGCTTGGCGGTGAAGCCCGCCGCCGTCAGCGCCTGCGCGATGGTCTGCGCGACCTGCTGCGGCACCGGCTTCTGGTTGTCGAAGTACCAGCTGACCTCGAAACCGAGCTTGCCGGCGGCCTCGAGCATCTGCTTGGCCTTGGCCGGGTCGCCCGGGCCGACGCCGCTCAGACCCTCGGAGGGCGCGTACTTCTCGTGGCCGGGGACGCTCGGCGGCAGGATGCTGCTGGCCCGCTCAGCGGTGTACGGGTTGTAGCCGCCGGCCTTCCAGACGGCGTCGTACGGCCACGCCACGGCGATGGCCTTGCGGACCTCCAGCGGAATCTTCCGGGTGTCCATCTGCCAGACCCGGGTGCACGGGCTGGCGCCCTGGACGAGCTGGGTCTCCTTGCCGGCGATCTGCTGGACCAGCGTGGCGTCGATGTTGAACGAGTTCATGGCGTTCGCGTCCACGCCGTTGCTGTTCAGCACCTGCTGCTGGGTCTTGACGTCATCCTGGCCCCACTTGAAGGTCCAGGTGTCCAGGTACTGGTGGCGCACCGGGTCGGTGTTCGGGTCCCAGTTCGGGTTCTTGACCAGCTTCAGCTCGCTGCCGACGGTGAACTTCTCGACCGAGTACGGGCCGGTCGCCATCGGGTTGAGCTGGTACTCCTGCTTGGTGTCCTTCGCCTCGGGGATCGGCGTGAACATCGGGAAGGTCATGTAGTACGGCAGGTCGGCGAAGGGCGTCGCGAGGTGGATGATCAGGGTGTCGGTGCCCTGGGTCTCCACACCGGCGTAGGCGTCCTTGCTGGCGTACGGGCCCTTGTACTTGTCGCCGTCCTTGAAGTACGACATCTGGTACGTGGGACCGTCAGGGTAGACATCGTGCGCGAAGGAGCGCTTGATGGCGTACGCCATGTCCTCGACCTTGATCGGCGAGCCGTCGTGGTACTTGATGTTCGGCTGCAGCTTGAAGGTCCAGGTCAGCTTGTCCGCGGAGACCGTACCGAGGTCGGTCAGGTCCGGGACGAGCACCGGCTTGCCGTCGCGGATGTCGTACTGGGTCGGCGTGCGGAAGATCAGCTTGGCGATCTCGTTCGCGTCGACGTAGTAGTTGTTGGTCGGGTCGATGGTGGCCACCGTCGAAAGCTGGTAGACCGTGAGGTCACCACCCTTCTTCGCGCCGGCGATCTCCTCGGCCGGGCCCTTGGCGGTGGCGTCGACGCCCTGCACCGCGGTTGTGATCTTGCCGGTGTCCTTGCCGGACTTATCCGAATTGTTCGACGACGGGCTGCCACAGCCCGCGATACCCAGGGTCACAGCGGCTGCGGCCACCACGGCCAACTTGGCTCGTCTCGCCATTTCTCCTCTTCTCAACTTGTACTGCAGGGTCCTCACCGCCGGGTGCGCGGATCGAACGCGTCGCGGATGGCATCTCCGAGCAGGCTCAGCGAGATGACCAGGATCGTGATGCCGAGAACGGGGATCCACAGATAGAGCGGGTCGGCCCGGTAGTAGTTGGTCGCGGCCGAGATCGTCAGGCCCCATGACGGCGTCGGCTCGGTCAGGCCGACGCCCAGAACGGTCAGGCCCGCCTCGGTGACGATGTAGGCCGGCAGCGCGAGCGAGGAGGCGATGACGATCGGGGCCACCAGGTTCGGCAGCAACTCCTTGAAGAGGATCTTGCGGGTCGGCACCCCGAGCACCTTCGCGGCCTGGATGAACTCCCGCTCTCGCAGGGAGAGCACCTCACCCCGGATCAGCCGGGCGAGGTTCGCCCAGCCGATGGCGGACAGCACGAAGATCAGCGAGTAGAACCGGACGTTCGAGGTCTGCTCGGCCGAGACGCCCTCCTGGGCGCCGTAGATCACGGACACCGCCACGGCCGGGACGGCGATGGCGAAGAGGAGGCTCGGCAGGCTCAGCACGAAGTCGATCACCCAGGAGAGCAGCCGGTCGACCCAGCCACGGGCGAAGCCGGCGACCAGGCCGACGACGACACCGATGATGGTGGAGATGATGGTCGCCGAAGCGGCCACGATCATCGACGGGCGGGCGCCGTAGACCCAGCGGGCGAACAGGTCGCGCCCGAGACGAGGCTCGATGCCGAACCAGTGCTCGGAGTTGGGGCCGATCGTCGGGTATCCGAAGTCGTCGATCAGGTCCTGATGGTACGTCGTCGGATCCTGGCCCTCGAGCTTGGCCAGCAGGGGCGCGAAGATCGCGATCAGCACGAAGGTGAGGACGATGCCGAGGCAGATCATGGCGGTCCGGTCTCTGCGGAGCCGCCCCAGGGCGATGCGGGTCAGCGACTTGCCCTGGGTCGCCTGAGACTTCCTGCCGCTGGTCTCAGGCTCCTCGGAGAGCTTGGTCCCCGTCAGCGCGGGGTCATCGATCAACGGTTCCACGCTTGTGGTTCACCTCCATGGACGGACACACCTCACATGCGCCGTGCGTGAGAGGTATTCGGATGCTGCGGTTGGCAAACGTAGTCGGGAATCGGGGTTTAGGAAATGAGTTGACGCATCGAATGAATAACAGAGAGCGGGCGCAGCCATATGGATTAGGTCATACCACCATCTGCCGAAGGACTCCCCAAAACCCCAAATCTGCTACCAAACTGGTACGTAGTGGTCGCGTCACGTGGGCGTTTTGTCGGCTATGGAGATTCAGCAGGCAATCGCGCGGTTGCGCAGAGTTATCTAAGTGGCGAGCGATGAAAGCCACATCACCGTTTCCCCGTTGTTTCAAGATCATGACTGCAGGAGGCCGTTGGTCCCGTGAGTCCTGCGGTGTGTGCGCCTTATCACGGGAAGATTTACGGTCCGTGATCGTCTTCGCCGTATATAGATGAGCTTCGCAGCCTGCCCCGGCGGCCCCGCCGGGACGCGCTCTCCCGCCGGGCGGGCGACAATTCGGCGACCATTCCGGCCATCGAAGGCCGCCATTGATGCCCCATCGGGTGGCGCACCGGTCGCCGGACCGGCCTAATGGCGACGATCAGCCATGTGGCGCGAGCGCCTCGACGATCTCGAACCCGAGGTCCGCCGCGGCGCGGGGGTCCGCGTCCGGACCGCCGATCCGTGGATCCCAGTTGGGCTCGTAGAACAGCTCGGTGGCACCGGCCTCAGCGTACCGCTCCGCCCCGGCGCGGATCTGACCCCAGTCCCCGGACAGCGGAATCGCCTCGTCGCGCCGCCCGGCCTGCACGACACCGCGTACGACGATACGCAACGTGTCCGGATCCCGTCCGGCGGCCTCCGCGGCTTCGCGCACGATCCGCACGCCACGCTCGATCTCCGGCAGACCGGTCCGGCTGCTGCTCACCCAGCCGGCCGCGATCCGCCCGGCCCGCCGCAGCGCCACGTCGGCCGTCCCGCCGAGCAGCACCGGCGGCCCGCCCATCTGCGCCGGTGACGGCGCCATCCGGCTCGGCGGCACCCGGTAGAAACGCCCGTCATACGCCACCTCACCGCCGCTGAACAGGGCTTTCAACACATCCAGGTACTCCTCGGTGCGCGGGCCGCGCGGTTTCGGATCCGATCCGGTGGCCAGGAACTCCGGCTCCGACCACCCGGTTCCCAACCCCAGATCGAACCGGCCCCCGGACAACCGGTCCAGAGAACCGGCCTGCTTGGCCAGGTAGGTGGGCGACAGGTACGGCAGGTTGATCACGGAGACCCCCAGCCGGATCCGTGACGTCGCCGCGGCCGCCCAGGTCAGCGCGACCATCGGATCGAGCACGCTGTGATAGATCGGTGCGAGATCCTGCCCGCGCCCGACGAGCAGCCGCTGAAACGCCCAGAGCCCGTGATAGCCGAGCTCCTCGGCCCGCCGGGCGATGGCGGTCAGTGTCTCCGGCTGCGCCCAGGCGCCGGAGACCGGACATCCGAAACTGATGAGCATGCACGCAACCTAAACCCCGCGTCCCGCCGCCGGCTCGCTGCCCGGTCGTTCTCCCACCCGTTTCCGGTACGCCTGGGCCGAGGCCCCGCCGTACCCCGCGATCCGCTGCCGGGTCACGCCCGTGCCGCGCCCGCCGGGCTGAGGTGCCCACTCACCCGGCCGGCGCTCAGCGCGGGTCGCAGGCCCGCCGAGGCGGCTCCGGTGTCCGGCCGGGGTGAGGGTGACCGGCGGCGCACAGCCCGGCGGGCGCGGCGCGGGCCGGACCCCGCGCCCGGCTCGCGGTGCTCGGCAGAGCGGCATCCCACGCGTACCGGAAAAGGTCGTGAGAGGGACCCGGCAGGGGCGTGAGTCAGGCGGGGGTCTGGGCGCCTTCCAGGAAGAGGCGGCCGGCGTCGGCGGCCGGGACGGGGCGGGAGAAGTAGTAGCCCTGGGCGAAACCGCAACCCATCTCGCGGAGGGCGGCGAGCTGGCCGAACTCCTCGATGCCCTCGGCGACGGTGGACATGCCCAGGCTGTGGCCGAGACGGACGATGGTGTCGGTGAGGGCGGTGTCGTCGGCGATGACGCCGAGGCGTTCCACGAACGAGCGGTCGATCTTGAGGGTGTCGACGGGGAAGCGGCGCAGGTAGGCCAGGGACGAGTAGCCGGTGCCGAAGTCGTCGATGGCCAGGGTGAGGCCGAGCGCCTTGAGGCGGACCAGCTGTTCCAGGTTGGCCTCGGTGTCGGTCATCAGGACGCTCTCGGTCATCTCCAGGCAGAGCCGGCCGGCGGGCATGCCGGTCTCGGCCAGCACGGCGGCGACGGTCTCGGCCAGGTCGGCCCGGTCGAACTGGCGGACCGACACGTTCACCGACATCTTCAGCGGGCGGCCGCCGGCCGCGGCGGTCCATTCGACGGCCTGGCGGCACGCCTCGTGCAGCACCCAGTGGCCGAGCGGCACGATCAGGCCGGTGGCCTCGGCGATCGGGATGAAGTCCAGCGGGTTGATCATGCCGCGGGTCGGGTGCGGCCAGCGGACCAGTGCCTCGAAACCGATCACCCGGCTGGTCTCCAGGTCGACGGTGGGCTGGTAGTGCAGGCGCAGATCGCCGTTCTCCAGGGCGGCGCGCAGGTCGGACTCCAGTTCCAGGCGTTCGACGAGGCCGTCGCGCATCCGGGGGTGGTAGCTCGCGAAGCCGCTGCCGCCGATCGCCTTGGCGTGGTGCATGGCCAGGTCGGCGTTGCGCATCAGCTGTTCGGCCCGGTCGCCGTGGGTGTCGGCGGACTCCTCCAGCAGGGCGGTGTCGGCCAGGCCGATGCTGGCCCGTACGTGGATCTGTCGTTCGCCGAGCACGATCGGCGCGTCCAGGTCGTCGAGGATCCGGCGGGCCACCTCCTCGGCCCCGTCGTCGCCGGTGAGCAGCACCCCGAACTCGTCGGCGCCGAACCGGGCCACCAGGTCCTCCTCGCGGACGCAGGCGCGCAGCCGGTCGGAGACCTGGACGAGCAGCTGGTCGCCGGCCAGGTGGCCGAGGCTGTCGTTGACCCGCTTGAAGCCGTCCAGATCGAGGTGCAGCACGGTGGCGGTGGCGCCGCTCTCCAGCATGACGGCGGTGCGTTCCCGGAACAGGGCCCGGTTGGCGAGCTGGGTGAGCGAGTCGTGGTACGCCTCGTGCACCAGCTGTTCCTGCAGTTCCATCCGCTCGCTGATGTCCCGGGTGTTCAGCACGAAGCCGGCCACGTGCGGGTCCTCCACCAGGTTCGTGATGATCACCTCGGAGGGCAGTCTGCGCCCGTCCTGGTGGGTGTGCACGACCTCGAGGGTGACGTCGGCGAACGGGCGGGCGGCGACCTGGCGCATCGCCTGGGCCAGCCGTATCGTCACCTCGGCGTCGACCAGTTCGGTGTAGGGGCGGCCGAGGAACACCGCCGCCGGGTAACCGAACACCCGCTGCATCGAGTCGGACTGGTAGCGGATCACACCGGTGCTGTCGATCACCGTGACGACGTCCGAGCTGTGCCGGATGAGGGCGTGGAAGTGCTGCTCACGGGCGTACAACTCGGCGGTCCGCTCGGTGACCCGGGTCTCCAGGCCACGGGTCAGCGCCCGGTTCTCCAGCAGGGTGAGCAGCTGCCGGCCGACGATCAGCAGAATCAGGAAGGACCGGGTGAAGGCGACGAACGGGTGGCTGTGGCCGGTCTGCAGGTGGAACATGACGCTCGCGCCCAGAGCCGCCAGCACCGCGATGTACGGCAACAGGACCGCGGTGTCCCAGACGCGCGGCGACAGCTCGAGCGGGGCGTCGGTGGCCACCCGGGGCCGCAGCGCGCCCATCGTGATCAGGGCGTAACCGGCCATCCAGCCCAGATGTACGGTCGGCCCGGCGTGGTGATCGCCGACCAGGTGCAGGTAGACGTGCCCGGTGTCGGCGACCGCGAACGCGACCATGCCGGCGCCGACGAACGCCAGGTCGGTGCCGCAGCCGTACCGGTCCCGCTGCGACGGCAGCATGTAGCCGACCATGGTGGCGATCACCACGTCGGCCAGCGGGAAGAACAGCGTCAGATAGAACCGCACCCCGTGCGTGCCGGCCTGGATCGGGTCGTTCATCACGAAGACCCACGCGACCAGCACCAGCGACGACGCGATCAGCAGACCGTCCAGGACGCTGCGGATCCGGTTCACCAGCGGCTGGGCGGCACTCGGCATGGTCAGCAGCGCGGCCGGGACGAGCAGGCCCAGACCGATCAGGCCGATGTCGCCCAGCCCGCTGTGCCCGGCGCTGTCCGGCGCCTCCTGGTGGGCGAGCCAGGCGTACTGGCCCAGGCCCCAGGTGAACAGACCGGCGGCGAGCAGCGCCCACGCCCAGCGGGCCCGGCCGGTGAAGCCGAGCGACCGCCACACGCAGGCGGCGGAGGCGGCGCCGGCCATGACCGGCAGAACCCAGGCGTGCTCCCCGCTGACGACCAGGACGGCGCCGATCAGGAACAGGACTCCGACAGCGACGCAGCTGCGGATCCACCGGCGCCACGCGCCCGGATCCGTGGCCGTGAAGTCGACCGCCATCCGTCTCACCCCTTCCGGTCCGCCACCGTGCGGTGGAGGTGACCGGGAGATCGGGCTGGGGCAGACGGTCCTGAGAAGATCCTGTGACTCAGTTTCCGGCCAGGCCGTCCTCGTACGCCACGATCACCAGCTGCACCCGGTCACGGACGCCCAGCTTGGCGATCGCCCGGGTGACGTGGGTCTTCGCGGTCAGCGGGCTGATCACCAGCTCGCGGGCGATGTCGTCGTTGGAGAGGCCGGCGGCGACCAGCCGCACCACCTCGCGTTCCCGGTCGGTGAGCACGGCCAGCCGGTCACCGCCGGGGGAGGCGGCCGCCGGGACCGGGCGGTGGGCGAACTGCCCGACCACCCGGCGGGTGACGCTGGGCGAGAGCAGGGCGTCCCCGCCGGCGACCACCCGGACCGCGTTGCGCAGCCCGTCCGGGTCGATCTCCTTGGTGAGGAAACCGCTGGCCCCGGCGGCGAGAGCGGCGAACACGTACTCGTCGGTCTCGAAGGTGGTCAGGATGATCACCTTGGCGTCGTGGAAGCCGAGGATCTGCCGGGTGGCCGCGATGCCGTCCATGCCGGGCATCCGGATGTCCATGAGGATCACGTCGGGGCGCAGCGTACGGGCGGCGCGCACCGCCTCGTCGCCGGTGGACGCCTCACCGACCACCGTGATGTCCCGGCCGCGCCGGAGCAGGCTGCGGAATCCGGCGCGGACCAGGTGCTGATCGTCGGCGAGGAGCACCGAGATGGTCATCTCGGCTCCGCGATCGGGATGGTCGCGCGTACCGTGAAGCCGTTCTTCACCGGTCCGGCGGTGAGCGCGCCACCGAGCGCGGCCACCCGCTCCCGCATGCCGGAGATGCCGTGCCCGTCGGTCACCGGCCCGGTCGTCGTGCCGTCGTCGTGCACGTCGACGAGCACACTGCCGGGCGCGTAGCGGAGCGTGACCCCGACCCGGGTGGCGCCCGCGTGCCGGACGGTGTTGGTCAGCGACTCCTGCACCACCCGGTAGACGGCGGTGGCCACCGGCGCGGGCAGTTCGACGGGATCGCCGACGGCGTTGAACGACACGTGCAGGCCGGCGTCGCGGACCCGGCTGATCAGCCGTTCCAGGCTCTCCATGGCCGGCAGGTCGTCCTCACGCAGCACGCCGACCAGCGTCTTCAGGTCGGTCATGGCCCGGCCACGGACCTCCTGGGCGAGTTTCAGCGACGCTTTCGCCTCTTCCGGCTCCTCGTCGAACGCGTCCAGCGCCACGTTCAGATGCACACCGACCACGGCCAGCGTGTGGGAGACCACGTCGTGCAGGTCGCGGGCGATCTCCACACGCTCCTCGGCCCGCCTCCGGCCGGCCTCGAGTTCCCGGCGCTGCTCGTCCTGGGCGATCCGGTGCACCGTCTCGGCACGCCAGCGCAGCGTGCTGCGGTACGCGGAGGCGCCGGCCAGCGCGGCGGCCACCCACAGCGTCTCCCCGCCGAGCTGGGCGAGCACCCAGTCGGCCGAGTGCGGGTGGACGAAGGTGTCCCAGTTGAGACCCCAGAACAGCATCAGCGCCGAGGCGATGATCGCGGTCCGCAGCCGCCCGGACAGCACCAGCGCCACCAGGGCGGCGGTCGCCGGCCACAGCCAGCCGGCCCCGATCAGCCCGGCCACCCGCCAGGAGGCGACGGTGCAGAAGCAGAGGACGAGCACGGTGAGCGGCCACCGGCGGGCGGCGAGGACCAGCCCGGCCAGGCTCACGGCGAGCGCGCCGACCAGAACGGTCTCGCCGAGCCCGCCGGTGAGGGCGAGCCCGGTCGGCACGCCCACCAGGGTCAGGACGGCGGCGGTACGGGTGAGGTTCGTCGTCATGCCGGGGACGCTATTTCCGGCGGGCGGGGCGGCGCGTCCTACCGCGGCTGTCACCCGCGTCGACGCCTTTCGCGTACGGCCTACACCGATCGAAGTAGCCATCAGCTCTCGCCGGTCGCCTCGCGGCGGGCCCGTGCTCGCCGTTTGCCCTCGTGCATGGCCTGGACCCGGGCCACCGGGATGGTGTGCCCCTCGGCCACCAGTTCGGGGTCCAGCTTCTGTGGCGCGGGCATGGCGTCCGCCCACGGGTCGCGGTCGCCGAGCAGGCCGGGCACCGTGGCGATGGTGAAGTCGGCGGGGGTGACCCGGTCCAGGTCGTCCCACCCGACCGGGAAGGAGACCGGCACGCCCGGCCGGGCGCGTGGACTGTACGCCGCCGCCACGGTGGCTCCACCGGCCCGGGTGGCGTCGAGGAAGACCTTGCCGTGCCGGTCCTCCCGGATGAACGCCGTGGTGGCCAGCTCCGGGTCGAGTCGTTCGGCGCGGGCGGCGACGGCGCGCTGGGCGGCTGCCACGTCCTCCACGGCGGCGCCGTCGGCGAGCGGGACGAAGACGTGCACGCCCTTGGCCCCGCTGGTCTTGACCGCCCCGGACATCCCGGCGCCGGCGAGCGCCTGGCGGACCAGCCGGGCGCCGGCCACGGCCAGGCCGAAGCCGCCGTCCTCCGGCGGGTCCAGATCCATGATCAGATGGGTGGGGTGGGTGGAGCCGGCGGTCATGAGCGCCGGGTGGTACTCGACGGCGCGCTGGTTGCCCAGCCAGAACAGCGTGCGCCGGTCGTTGGCCAGCGGGTACGTCACCTCGCGGTGCGACGAATCGGCCCACACCGTGGTCCGGGGCACCCAGTCCGGCGTGTATTTCGGCAGGTTCTTCTGCATGAACCGGTCCTGGCCGCGGAGCACCCGGATGACCGAGAGCGGCCGGTCCCGCAGCACCGGGAGGAATCGCCCGGCCATCGCGTCCAGGTAGTCGACCAGGTCCCGCTTGGTGGCCCCGGCCCCTGCGAACAGCTCCTGATCCAGATTGGTCAGCGGTACGCCGTCACGTTCCTCACCCATGTACCCATCGTGCCCTGTTACGGCTGCCTTATGAATTGTTTGGCGGCCGCGGTCAGCGCGCTCTGCAGCGCGGCGGCGTCGCCCGAGGTGGAGAACGCGCCGAGCGCCGCGTTGGCGGCGTTCTGCCAGGGCTGCGAGCAGGCCGAACCGTGCGCGCAGGACGGGACCGGGGTGCCGGACTGCCAGATCGAGACGGCTTCCAGCTGGTATTCGGAGAGGCCGTCGGTCGGTGCGTCGGTGCGGGCCGGGATGGAGCCCTTGCGCCTGTTGAACGCCTGCTGGCCCTGTGGCGACGCGACCGTCCGGAGCCAGCAGCGGGCGCCTTCGGGGTTGGCCGCGTCGGTGGTCAGCACGAACGAGTCGGCCATCCACTGGAAGGCCTTGCCGTTGCCGGGGAAGGTGAAGGTGTCGTACCCGTTGAAGGTGGCGGCCGCCATCTCGGCGGCCACCCAGTCGCCCATCAGCTGGTAGGCGGCCTTGCCGTCGATGAGCAGGCGGGTGGCGTCCGGCCAGTCGAGCGAGTCACGGTCGGTGTTGCTGAATTCGAGGATCCGGGCGAAGTCCCCGATGGCCTGCCGGACCGGTTTGCCGTCCCACTTCGTCGTGCCGGTGAACAGCCCGCTGAACCGCTTCGGGCCCAGGTCGCTGATCAGCACCGACTCCAGCAGCATGAGCTGTGTCCAGTCGCGGCCGAGCGCGAGCGGCGACTCGACGCCGGAGCGGCGCAGCCTCTCCAGGTTGCCGATGAACTCGTCCATGGTCTTCGGCACGGTCAGGATGCCGGCGTCGGCGAGCACCTGGTCGTTGGCCCAGACGACGTTGGCCCGGTGCACGCCGGCCGGCACCGAGTAGATGCCGTCGCCGACGGTCAGGTCGGCGACCAGGCCGGCCGGCAGCGCGTCGCGCAGCCCCCAGGTCCCGTACTCGGCGCTCAGGTCCTGGACCTGGCCGGCGTCGATGTGGTCGAGCAGTTCCGCGCCGGCGTGCACCTGGAACGTGTCGGGGGCGTCGTTGTGCTGGAGGCGGGCGTTGAGCACCTGCTTGGCGTTCACCCCGGCGCCGCCGGCCACCACGCCGCTCTCGAAACGCTGCCCGGGGCAGGCGCTCGCGAACAGGTCGGCCAGCGCGTCCAGGCCGGCCTTCTCCCCGCCGTCGGCCCACCAGGTGAAGACCTCCACCGTGGTGGTGGCGGTGTCGTCCTCCCCGGAGCCGCAGGCGGACGCCAGCAGCAGTGCGGCGGCGCCGACGACGGCCGCCAGGGCGCGTCCTGTGGAACGCATGGCCCTCCCCCATCATCCAGACTCATCCATGTCACATGGACAATCGGAAGTACCGTGCCGCTCCGCGCGTAAAGGTGTCAACTCGTGACCTATCGTCGCTTCATCACACAGTGCGGCCATTTCGATCATGAGCAGGGTGGATGCCGCTTGCCGGGCATGCGCCGCTGCCGCGAGGATCGCAGCTCTCGCGCTGAATGTAACTGACGGTTAGTTGTCTGACGGCACGTGCCTCCAGGTGGGCGGGGAGCAAATAAGATCAACTGCCACCACTTCGTCACTCAAAGTGATATCTCATTCCAACGGGGTACGCCAAACGGGCCATAGCTGACGGTCTATCCGATTCGTCACAATCGGGGAATGAGCGCACCGGGTGACATCCTCCTCCTCACCGGCCTGGCAGCGGCCGTCATGGCCTGTGCCGGATACGCCGCGGGCCGGATCCACCAGCGCCGGCAGAGCGGGCCGGAGCTGCGGGACGCGTACCGGCACGGGTACGAGACGGCCACCCGCAGCGTGTTCAGCATGGCCGCGCGGGCCGCCGGCCGGCGCCCGGTCGCACCGCGGGTCGTGCCGCTCGTCCCGGACGTGCCGGAACAGCGGGCGGGCCGGCACACCGTGCCCGAGGAACTCGTCCGGGCCGCCACCTACGAACTTCCGCCCGACCGGGTCGCCCGCGCCAAGGTGACCGGCAACCCGGTGCCCCGGCCCCGCGGAGTGACGGACCCGGCCGACTGACCCGGCCGGTCAGAGCTTTCCGGCCGCCTCCAGCGCCTCCTGCAGCCCACGGGCGGCGAGACGGTCGGCACGCTCGTTCTCCGGATGGCCGGCGTGCCCCTTCACCCAGTGCCAGGTCACCTCGTGCCGCCGGACCGCCTCGTCGAGCCGCTTCCACAGGTCGACGTTCTTCACCGGCTGCCGGGCCGCGGTCAGCCAGCCGTTCCGCTTCCAGTTGTGCATGTACTGGGTGATGCCGTTACGCACGTAGACACTGTCGGTGTAGATCTCCACCGTCAGCGGGGCACGGTTCAGAGCCTCCAGCGCGCGGATCGGCGCCATCAACTCCATCCGGTTGTTGGTGGTCGAGCCGGGGTCGCCGCCGCACAGATCCTTCTCCCTCGTGCCCCACCGCAGCACCGCTCCCCAGCCGCCGGGTCCGGGATTGGGGACACACGCCCCGTCGGTGTAGATCTGCACGACGCTCATACCTGGAGAAGATAGGACCCGACCCGGTAGGAGGTCCGCACCGGTCCGGCGGGGGATTGTGGGACAAGCCATCCGGCGCACCGCCGGGCCTGACCGCCCGACCGGTCACCGTATGGTGGCGGGGGCGGATGACTTCTCGGATGGACGGGACTCATGGTTGGTGGCGACGTGGCCGCGGTCGAGGTTCAAGACGTCGTGGTGCGTTACGGCGACACGACGGCCGTCGACGGGGTGTCCCTGCGCCTGCCCCGCGGGCGGGTGCTGGCCCTGCTCGGGCACAACGGCGCCGGCAAGACCAGCCTGCTGCAGACCTGTGAGGGCTTCCGCCGGCCCGACAGCGGCCGGACGCGGGTGCTCGGCCTGGACCCGGTCGGCGACCACGACGCGCTGATGCCACGGCTCGGCATCATGCTCCAGTCCGGCGGCGTCTACCCGTGGGCCACCGCCGGCGAGATCCTGCGGCTGTTCGCCTCGTTCGCCGCCAACCCGCTGGACACCGACATGCTGCTGGACCGGCTCGGGCTGCGGAGGTTCGAGCGGACCCGGTTCCGCCGGCTCTCCGGCGGCGAGCAGCAGCGGCTCAGCCTCGCGGTGGCCCTGGTCGGCCGTCCCGAACTGGTCTTCCTCGACGAGCCGACGGCCGGCATGGACACCGAGGCCCGGCACACCACCTGGCAGCTGATCGAGGAACTGCGCGCCGACGGCGTCTCGGTGCTGCTCACCACCCACCTGCTGGACGAGGCGGAGCGCCTCGCCGACGACGTGGTGATCATGCGGTCCGGGCGGGTCGCGGCCACCGGCACCCCGGCCGAGCTCACCTCGGCGGCCGCCGTCGACGTCCTGGAGGTGCGCGCCGACCCGGGGCTCGACCTGACCGGCCTGCGCGGGCGGCGGACCGTGACCGAGCCGTCCCCCGGGCAGTACACGATCTCCGGCGCCCTGGACACCGCCGGCCTGGCCGAGGTGCTGGCCTGGTTCGCGGCGGCCGGCGCTGACGTGACCGCGGTGAACACCCGCCGCCGCACGCTCGAGGACGTCTACCTCTCCCTGACCACGCAGACCCCGGTGGGAGCCACGCAGTGAGCACCTTCGCCCCGGCACCCGGGCGCGCCCCGATGCGGACCATCCTCGGCAGCCAGATCCGGATGGAGTTGCTGCTGACCGCCCGCCGTGGCGAGGCGGTGGTGCTCGCCATGGGTGTGCCGCTGCTGGTCCTGCTCGGCGCCGGCCTGTTCGACGTCACCAACCTGCCGACCGGCGACCGTCTCGGTTACGTCGTCCCCGGCGTCCTGGCCCTCACCGTCATGTCCACGGCGTTCACCGGGCAGGCCATCACCACCGGCTACGAGCGCAGTTACGGCGTACTGAAAAGGTTGGGCGCCTCACCGCTCACCCGGCCCGGCCTGTTGTTCGCCAAGACCGCCGCGGTGCTCGCCCAGATCGTCGTGCAGGTCCTGGTCCTCGCCCTGGTCGGCGTCGCGGTCGGCTGGCGGCCGGAGGCCGGCGCCGTGCTTCCCGCGATCGGGGTGACCGTGCTGGCCGCCGCCGGCTACAGCGGCCTGGCCCTGCTGCTGGCCAGTGTGCTCAAGCCGGAGACCACCACCGGCGCGGCCACCCTCATCTACGTGGTGATGCTGTCCGTCGGCGGGATCATGTTCGGCGCGCCCGGCCTGGGCGCCGCCGGCTGGTTCCTGCTGCCGCTCGCCGCGCACGCCGAGGCGCTGCGCGCGACCCTCACGCACGGCGGTTCGGTGCCGGCCGGCATCTGGCTGGCCCTGATCGCCTGGGCGGTGTTCTGGCCGGCCGTGGCGGCCCGCAAGTTCCGCTGGGAGTGAAACCAGCGTGTGGGTTTCGGGTGCGGGTCGTGCCTGAAACCCACACGCGGGGATTTCCGTCCGGGCGGGGGCCACGCCCGAAGCCGACACGCAGAGTTCTCCGTTCGGGGGTGCGGGTCGTGCCCGAGACCCGCACGCGGGGGTTTTTGTGTGTGGGGTTGGGGTGCGGATCGCGCCCGAAACCAACACGCGGGGTTGGCTGTCCACCGATCGATGGACAACCGCTGACCGTCGCGCGGTCGTCCCGTCAGGGGAGGCCCGGACGGCACGATCGACCGCATGGAAGCCATCGAGGTAACCGGACTCCGCAAGACGTACGGCGATCGGGACGCGGTCGCCGGAATCGACCTGGTCGTGGCCCGCGGCGAGATCTTCTCGCTGCTCGGGCCGAACGGCGCCGGCAAGACCACCACCGTTGAGATCCTCGAAGGGCACCGCCGCCGCACCGCCGGTGACGTGCGGGTGCTCGGCGAGGACCCGGGGCGGGCCGGGTCGGCGTGGCGGTCCCGGATCGGGATCGTCCTGCAGGACGCCGACGACGCCGCCGACCTCACCGTGCACGAGATGGTCCGGCACGTCGCCGGCTTCTACCGGGGCCCGCGCAAGCCGGACGAGGTGATCGAGCTGGTCGGGCTGGAGGCCAAACGGAACAGCAGGATCCGTACGCTCTCCGGCGGCCAGCGCCGTCGTGTGGACGTGGCGCTCGGCATCGTCGGCCGTCCCGAGCTGCTCTTCCTCGACGAGCCGACCACCGGTTTCGACCCGGAGGCGCGGCGCCGGTTCTGGGAGCTGATCCGCACTCTGGCCGGGGACGGCACCACCATCGTTCTCACCACCCACTACCTGGACGAGGCGGAGGCGCTCGCCGACCGGCTCGCCGTGATGTCCGACGGGCGGATCGTCGCCGAGGGCACCCCCGCCACCCTGGGCGGTCGGGTCGCCGCGCAGGCCCGGGTCAGCTGGCTGGAGAACGGCACGGCCCGGACCGAGCAGGCGGCCGACCCGACCGATCTGATCCGTCACCTGGTGACCAGCGGCGCCGACCTGAGCACGCTCACCGTCACCCGGCCCACCCTTGAGGACACCTACCTGAGCCTGATCGGAGCCGCCCGATGATCGCCGTCGCCCTGAGCCGTGGCCACGTCGAGATCCTGCAGTTCCTGCGGGACCGGACCGCGGTGGTGTTCACCTTCTTCTTCCCGGCGCTGCTCCTGCTGCTGTTCGGCACCATCTTCGGCAGCGAGTCCAGCGAGGCCGGCGTCGCAGCGAGCCGGATCTTCACGGCCAGCATGATCGCGTACGGCGTACTCAACACCGCGTTCGTGTCCATGGGCTCCGGGCTGGCGCTGGACCGGGAGGACGGCACCCTCAAACGGCTGCGCGGCACCCCGATGCCGGCGTGGGCGTACCTGGTCGGTAAGGCTCTTCTGGTCCTGCTGTTGAGCGTGGCCGAGGCGGCGGTGCTGATCGGTGTCGGTGTGCTGGTCTTCGACATGCCGCTGCCGCCGGCCGACCACTGGGTGACCTTCACCTGGATCTTCCTGCTGTCGGTGATCTCCTGCTCGCTGGTCGGCGTCGCGGTCAGCGGCCTGGTCAAGAACGCCCGCAACGCCGGCGCGATCCTGAACGTGCCGGTGGTGGCGCTGCAGTTCGTCTCCGGTGTGTTCATCCACCCGATGAGCCAGCTGCCGGACTGGCTGGAGAAGGTGGCGTCGCTCTTCCCGGTCCGCTGGATGGCGCAGGGTTTCCGCTACGTGTTCCTGCCGCCGGAGGCCGAGGCCCAGGAGATCAACGGGACCTGGGACCTCGGCATGGTGGCCGTGGTGCTCGGTGTCTGGTGTGTGATCGGATTGGTGTTGTGCCTGATGACGTTCCGGTGGAGCACGCGAGACAGGTGAGCGCCTCCCCTTCCATCCGGCTCTGGGAGCTCTACTTCCTGGTGGTCGTGGTCGCCATCGTGGCCGCGGCCCTGCTGATCGACGGATCCACCACGGCCGGCCGGGTGCTCGCCGTCGGCTCGGTCGCCGCGATGGCGGTGCTCTATCCGACCGCGGCCCGTCCGCTGATCGCGATCGACGAGCAGGGCCGCCGGTCGTTGCTGGTGAGTCTCGCGTACCTCCTGCTCTTCACCCTGGCGGTGGCCGGTGTGCCGGTCGCCACCTGGCTGATGTTCCTGATCATCCCGTTGTTCTTCATGCTGGTGCCGCTGCGCCTGGCGGTCGGCCTGGTGCTGGCCGCCAACGTGATCCCGGTCCTGCTGGAACTGCGCGCCGACCCCGGCGGAATCCTGATCGACCTGGTGATCGCGGCCATCTCCACGGCCGGGGGCATCTGCATCGGCGTCTGGATCACCCGGATGGCCGAGCAGAGCGAGCAGCGGGCCCAGCTCATCGCCGAGTTGGAGGCCAACCGGGCCGAGGTGGCCCGGCTCTCCCACGAGGCGGGGGCGGCGGCCGAGCGGGCCCGCCTGGCCGGAGAGATCCACGACACTCTCGCTCAGGGCTTCACCAGCATCATCACGCTGCTCCAGGCGGTCGATCCGGACCTGCGCGACGAGCGGCTCGCGCTCGCCGTGCGTACCGCCCGGGAGAATCTCGCGGAATCACGGGCCATGGTCGCGGCCCTCTCACCGTCGGCGCTGGCCTCCGCTTCACTTCCCGAGGCGGTACGCCGCAGCGCGGACCGGTTCACCGAAGAGGCGGGGGTGCCCGCCACGGTCCGGATCACCGGCTCGGAGCGGAACCTGCCGACCCGGGCCGAGGTGGTGCTGCTGCGCGCCGCCCAGGAGTCCCTGACCAATGTCCGCCGGCATGCCGGGGCCCGGGAGGTGGCCGTGCTGCTGGCGTACTCGCCGGATTCGGTGCGGCTGGTGGTCCGCGACGACGGGTGCGGCTTCGACCCCGCCGTGTCCGGGAACTTCGGCCTTTCCGGGATGCGTTCCCGGGCCGCCGACGTCGGTGGCTCCCTGACCATCCGCAGCGACGCCGACACCGGCACCACCATCGAACTGGAGATTCCCGCGTGATCCGCATCGTGCTCGTCGACGACCATCCGGTGGTGCGGATGGGCCTCCGGGGCATGCTCGACGCCGAACCGGACCTGACCGTCATCGGCGAGGCCTCGTCGGGGGTCGAGGGGGTGGCCGTGGCCCGGGCGGAGCGGCCCGACATCGTGCTGATGGATCTGCGGATGCCCGGTGGGGACGGGGTCGACGCCATCGGTGAGATCCTCGCGACCACCACCGGGGTGCGGGTGATGGTGCTGACCACGTACGAGTCGGACCGGGACATCCTCCGCGCGATCGAGGCGGGCGCGGCCGGCTACCTGCTGAAGGACGCCGCGCCGAAGGAGCTGGCCGACGCGGTCCGGGCCGCCGCCCGCGGCGAGACGGTGCTGGCGCCCAGCGTCGCGTCGACCCTGGTCCGGCAGGTGCGCAGCCCGGCCCCGCCGGCGCTGTCGGCCCGCGAGACCGAGGTGCTGCGGCTGGTGGCGGCCGGGCTGACCAACGCCGAGATCGGCAAGCGGTTGTTCATCAGTGAGGCCACCGTGAAGACCCACCTCCTGCGGATCTTCAACAAGCTGGATGTCGCGGACCGTACGGCCGCCGTGACCACCGCCATGCGGCACGGCCTTCTGTAAAGCTGAATTCGTCTCATAAGCCATCAATCGGACGGCTAGATTACGGGTCTGTGCGCCCGTCCCCAGGCCGGGCCGGAGCGCATCGGACCTGCTCCCACCTCGGCGAACGCCGGAGGAGACGAAACCATGCGCGAACGTCCGGCCCATCGGGCAGCAGAAGAGATCCCGTTCCGCTTGTGGGCGCCGGGCAGACTCCACGCCTTCGTCTCGGTCGCGGCCGCCACCGCCGTCGGGTTGCTGCCGGGGGTGGCGTACGCGGCGCCGGGGCAGGAGGAGACCGGCCCGGTGGTGAACATCGGCGCGCCCGTACGGGAGACGGTCGCGGAGGGCGACGTACTCGTCTTCCCGGTGACGCTGGTAGACGGAACCGGCCCGGTCACCGTGCAGTTCTCGATCACCGACATCTCGACGGCCTCCGATGACCGCCTGCCCGTGGATCCGGTGATCATCGATCCGGATGTCTCGCCGACCGTCGACGTCGAGGTGGCCACGGTCGCCGACGTCACCTCGGAGGCCCAAGCGGAGACGTTCTCGCTCCAGGTCGACGACACCGAGGAAGTCACCCCGGGCACGGCCGGCGTCGGCAGGATCCTCGACCCGGTCCTCTCGATCACCCCGTCCGGGACGATTCCGGAAGGCGACGGCGATCATGAGCAGACCTTCGACGTCTCACTCAATGTCGGATTCGCGGGCGGACTGGATCTCGACTACACGGCTTGGGCCGCGGAGAACGACAGCGCGGTCGACGGGACCCACTTCGACGCCACCACCGCGTCGCTGAACATCCCGGCCGACGAGACCAGCGCGCAGTTCGACGTCACCATCCACGGCGATCAGCGCCACGGGGGGCCGGACAAGACCTTCAGCCTGGACCTGGTCAACTTCGGCAAGCCCAACGTCGTGTGGCCGGGGCCGCGGACGATCACCATCGACGACGACGAGAACCTGCCGGCGATCGCCTCGGTGACCGCCGAGCCGTTGGCGGCCGAGGGTGACGGCCCCACCATGGTCACCTACGAGGTGAGACTGACCGAGGCCAGCACCCAGGACATCACCCTGGCCGTCTCCGGGGACGGCGGCGAGGCGGAGCAGACCGGCGACCGTCTGGGCTCCAACGACTACTCGGTGCCCTCCGACGTGGTTTTCCAGGCAGGCGAGACGGTTCAGACCTTCGACGTGACCGTCCACGGTGACGGGGTCTTCGAGAAGGACGAGACGGCCACCATCGCCGTGACACCCCCGTCCGACGGCACGATCATCGACCCGGTGGCGAAGACCGCCCCACTGATCATCCCCAACGACGACGCCGCGCCGACCATCACTTTCAACAACTTCGATCAGTACGAGGACAGCCCCGATGTCCCGGTGACCTTCAACGTCAGCGGCCAGTTCCAGGGGCCCCTGAACTGGACGGCGTCCGCTCTCGGCACCGAGACGGACGACCTCGACGCCGCCGAGGGCGGCGACTTCAACGCGCTCGATCTGGATCTGGACGGCGAATTGCAGTCCGCCGACACCGAGATCGTCCTCGGCAAAGTGGACCTCCTGCTCGGCAGCGCCGACGAGTTCGACGAGGCGATCGAGTTCACCGTCGACCTCGAAGACGTGGGGCCGGTCAGTGGCCACGGCGTCATCCGCGACTCACTCGACCACCTCGAACCCAAGCTCGAGATGGTGGCCGACGCCGAGTTCATGGAGCACGAGGAGGCGGCGAGCCTGCCGGTCCGGGTCTGGTTCGACCCGGCCGACGGCAACCAGGCCACCTCCAGCGAGAAGCCCATCAGCGTCAACTACTCCACGGGGGACGGTACGGCGCTCGCCGACGACGACTACACGGCCGTGGCCGAGGAGCCGGTGACGGTGTCGGATGAGGAGCCGTTCACCGAGCTGCCCCTGACCCTGACCGCGGACGGCACACGCGAGGTCGACGAGTGGTTCACCGTCAGCCTCTCCGATCCGCCGGTGAACGCGACCCTCGCCCCTCGGTCGTCGACCACGGTGACGATCACCGAGGCGCCGCCGACGGTGGCCGTCGCCGACGCCCCGGCCGTCGCCGAAGGCGAACCTCTCAGGTTCCCGGTGACCCTGAGCGATCCCCTCGGCAACCCGGTCACGGTGGGGGTGATCACCAGCGACGGAAGCGCCGAATCGGGGAGCGACTACACGGCCGTCACCGAGGTCGAGATCCCCGCGAACACGCGGACCGCTTTCGTGGAGGTCCCGACGAAACCGGATGATCTACCCGAGGCGGATCCGGAGACGGTGACCGTAAAGATCATCGCTCCGGAGGGTCTGACGCTGGGAGCCGACACCGCCACCGGCAAGATCGTCGACGCCGAGCTCACCGTGACCCCGGACGGGCCGATCACGGAGGGGGACAGCGGCACCCGCGAGCAGACCTTCACCGTCTCGTCCAATGTGGCCTTCACGAACGACGTGGAGATCACCTACGACGTCGTCGCGAACACCGCCACCGACGCCGACTTCACCGCGGTGGACCCGGGACCGCTGCTGATCACGGCGGGTCAGACCGAGGCGCAGTTCACCGTGACGATCGTCGGCGACCAGGTACCCGAGGCCGAGGAGACCTTCACCGTACGGTTGACCGGCATCACCGGGACGCCGGCCACCGTGGCCGGGCTGACCGAGCACGCCTTCGGCATCGTCGACGACGAGCAGGTGCCCACGATCACCTCGGTGACCGGCCCGGACCCGCTGGCCGAGGGCTCCGGCCCCACCACGGTGACTTACACGGTCACCCTGGACCGGCCCGCTCCCGCCCCGATCACCCTGGCCGTCGGCGGGGACGACGATTCCGCCGTGCAGATCGACGACGGGGTGGGCGGGCAGGACTACACGGTCCCGGACACCGTGACGATCGACCAGGACGAGAGTTCCGCGACCTTCGACGTGACGATCAACGGCGACACCATCCATGAGGAGGACGAGTCCGCCGTCATCGTGGTGAATCCCCAGCCGAACGACGCGACCGTACGGGGGACGGGGCAGGCGCCGCTGAACATCACCGACGACGACACCGCGCCCACCCTCGACTTCACCGAGTTCGACGAGATCGAGGGCGCCACGGGCGTCGCCGTGAAGTTCCAGGTCATCGGATCGGCCCAGGCATCCCACGACTGGACGGCCACGATCGAGAGCAACTCGGACGACACCACCGACTCGACCCAGGAGCCCGACTTCACCAAGGGCGCGCTGAAACTCGACGGCACCATCGCACCCGGCGCGACGGAGGTCTCGCTGGGCGCCATCGACCTGGTGACCGGCAGCGCCGACGAGTACGACGACACGGTCACCGCCACCGTGGAGGCCGGCGCCCTCGGCACCTTCACCGGCCAGGGCAGGATCCGGGACCTGCCTACGCAGAAGGCGCCGCTGATCGTGCCGGAGGGTGACGTCACGGTCGGCGAGGGCGAGGAGGCGACGGTCTTCTTCGGCACCGACTTCGCAGCGGTCGACGGCAACACCGCCACCAGGACGGAGAAGCAGATCGAGGCCGACTTCCGGACCGTCGGGGTCTCGGCGACCGAGGGCACCGACTACGAGGCCGCGTCCGGGTCGGTGTTCGTCGAACCCGGGGACGCCGGCGGATACGCCCAGGTCCTGACCACGGCGGACGGCGTACCGGAATCCGACGAGACACTCAGGATCGAACTGATCAACCTGGGCGAGTCGCCCTACGACGGGCCGGCGCCGATCGTGACGATCAAGGACGTCGAGCGGAACGTCAGCGTCGGCGACGCCGACACGGTCGGTGAAGGCGCCAAGCTGAGGTTCCCGGTCACCCTGACCGCGCCCGGCCAGGCGCCGATCACGGTCAAGGTGGCCACCTCGACCGGTACGGCGACGGCGGACACCGACTACACGGCCTTCACGGAGAAGGAGGTCGTGTTCGCCCCGGGCGAGACGGCCAAGACCGTCGAGGTGGCGACGATCGCCGACGGTGCGGCCGAGGACGCCGAGGAGACCGTGGTCCTGCGGATCACCGACACCGGCGGAACGGCCGCGGGCACGACGACGGCCACCGGGCGGATCGTGGATCCGGTCCTGTCGGTGAGCCGGTACGAAGCGATCATGGAGGGCGACGACGGCACCCGCGAGGCCTACATCGACGTGCGGCTCAACGCCCGCCTCGACACCGAGGTGCGGCTCGAATACGACGTCGTCGGCGACACCGCGACCGCCGGAACGGACTTCGACGCGGTCTCCCGCCGCTCGATGGTGTTCGAGCCGGGACAGACGTTCGGGAACATCACCGTGCCGATCCACGGCGACCACACCGACGAGGGCGCGGGCGAGACCTTCAAGGTCCGGCTCTTCAACGTGGTCGGAGCCCCGGTCGAGGGCTCGAACGAGCACACCTTCACCATCGTCGACGACGACGGGGCGCCGGCCCTCGCCGGCCTGGAGGCGCCCGACGGCATCCAGGACGGCGAACAGGACACCACCAGCAAACGGGTGTACTACGTCCAGCTGAGCGGGCCGGTCGCCGAGCCGGTGACGCTGAACGTGCGGGCGATCGACGGAACGGCCGTCCAGTCGGGCAGCGGACCGGGCCGGCCGGACTTCAGCGTCCCGGGCACGGTGACCGTCAACCAGGGGCAAAGCTCCGCGATCATCGAGGTCACCCTGGTCGGCGACGACGTCCACGAGGCCACCGAGACCGCCACCCTCGCTGTCGCGCCGCGCCCCGGCGAGACCGCCGTGGTCGGATCCGAGGTGACCACGCAGATCTCCATCGACGACGACGACGCTCCGCCGACCGTCACGGTGGTTCCGTTCGACCGGGACGAGAGCGCGGGGATCGTACTCCTGCGGGCGAACGTCACCGGTGCGGCGCAGGCGCCGATCCCCTGGACCGCGACCGTCGCGGGGGTTTCCGACGGCAACAGCGACCCGGCCGAATCCGACGACCTCAGCATGACCGGCCTGACCAGGTCGGGGACCATCGCACCGGGAGAGACCCAGATCGATCTGGGCTCCGTCGAACTGTTCGTCGGCGCCGCCGACGAGTTCGACGAGACCGTGAAGATCTCCCTGACCGCCGAAGGACTGGCGCCCGCCGACGGCTGGGGAAAGATCCGCGACCTGGACACCCATCTGCCGCCGGTCCTCGCCTCACCGGCCGATGTCGCGGTCGTCGAGGGCGCGACCGCGACCATCCCCGTCGAACTGGACTTCGGGGCGGTCATCGGCAACACCGCCACGTCCACCGAGAAGACCGTCAAGGTCGACTACGGCACCGTCCCGGGCACGGCGACGGCCGGCTCCGACTACACCGCAGTCTCGAACGGTGTGACCTTCACGCCCGGCACGACGACCGACGACATCACGGTCACCACCCTCACCGACGCGGTCATCGACCCCGGTGAGACGTTCACGGTGGTCCAGGCGAACGAGGCCAACACCGTGCCCGGTGCCGGTTCCCTCACCACCACCGTCACGATCAACGAAGCCCCCGGCGCCTTCGTCCCGCCCACCTTCCAGGTACAGCCCGACACCACGGCGACCGAGGGCCAGGCCACCCCCGCCGGCGTGACCGTCACCCTCAGTGCCCCGGCACCCGAGGACGTCGACCTCGTCATCACCACCACCGACGGCACCGCCCGGGCCGGCGGCGACTTCACCGCCCCGCCGGGCACTCTGACCATCCCGCAGGGTCAGCAGTCGGCCACCGTCAAGGTGCCGATCGTCGACGACGCCGTCCACGAGACGAAGCAGACGGCCACGATCAAGGTCGGCCTGGCTCCGGGCGAGACCCAGGCCACCGGCGTGGCCCAGGAGAGCACCCTGGTCATCACCGACGACGACCCGGTGCCCACCATCACCCTGAACACCGCGAACGGCCCCGAGGGCGCAACCGTCGACGTCATCGCGACCCCCACCGGTGTGGCCGAGGACCCGATCACCTACCTGCTGAGCCTCAGCGGCGACTCGTCGAACGGCGCCGACCCCGCCGAGTCCACCGACTTCACCGACAACAGTGGCGAGGTCATCCTGCCCGGCGGCAGCACCGCCCCGGTCACCCTCAAGACCATCACGCTGAAGAGCGACGCCATCGACGAGGCCATCGAGACCATCCGGGCCATCCTCCAGAACCTCACCGTCCCCGAAACCGCCCCGGTCACCTCCCGGTACGGCATCACCGACGACGCCCAGGACCTGCCACCCACCGTTGCGGTCGGGTCGGTGCAGGTCTCCGAGAACGCCGGTGGGGTGGACCTTCCCGTCTCCCTGGAGTTCCAGAGCGGAAACAGCGCCACCTCCACCGAGCAGCCGATCGCCGTCGCTTTCGAGACGCAGGCCGGCACCGCGAACGCCTCCGATTTCGGTTACTCCGCCACCACCAATCCGCTGGTGATCCCAGCCGGCGCCGCCGGTGGCACGATCCGGATGCCGGTCACCGACGACACCGAGTACGAGCCCACCGAAGGCTTCCTGGTGCGGGTCGCGCCGATCAGCCCGACGGACGTGAAAGTGAGCCCTGACCTGGGCATCGTCTACATCATCGACGACGACCAGGCGTCCCGGCCGACGTTCACCGCCGAGGACACCCTGCACGTGGGCGAGGAGTCCGGCAGCGCGACCATCGCGATCAACCTGAGCGCCGCGGCGCCCCGCGACATCGACCTCACCGTCGCCGTCCAGGACGGCACCGCCACCGAAGGCGGATCAGGCACGGGCGAGGACGACTTCGACAAACCCGCAACCACCACGGTACGGATCCCGCAGGGCGCCAGAAGCACCACGGTGACCGTGCCGATCCGGTCCGACAACGTCTACGAGGGCGAGGAGAAGGCGCTGGTCACCGTCGCGCTGGCGCCCGGCGAACTGGACGCGGTCGGTCCTGGGCGGGACACCACGCTGGTCATCGCCGACGACGACCCGGAGCCCACGTTCACCCTGAGCCCGGCCACCGTGGTGGAGGGCGACACGGTTCGGGTGTCGGCGGTCGTCACCGGCACCGCACAGCGGCCGATGACGTTCGACGAACCGATCGTCACCGGTGGTGGTGACGAGGACGCCGCCGAAGCCGCCGACTACGAGGCGGACCTGACCGCGGAGCTGCCGGCCGGAACGGCGAGCGGCAGCACGATCGAACTCGGCACCGTCCGCGTCAACGGCGACACCGTGGACGAGGCCACCGAGGGCTTCACCGTGGCGTTCGGCGGTTCGGTCGCGGGCTTCCGGATCACCGACGACCCGGCCGACACCCCGCCGACCGTGTCGATCACCGACGTGACCGCCGACGAGAGCGACGACACGGCCACCGTGACGGCCACCCTCGAATTCAGCGGCGACACCACGGCCACCGAGCGGACCATCACCATCCCGTGGAGGACGGTCGACGGCACCGCCAAGGCCGGCAAGGACTACACCGCGGCCACCGGCACGATCACCATCGACCCGTTGGAGAACTCCGCCACCGTCGCGGTTCCGCTGCGCGGGGACACCCAGTTCGAGCAGGACCAGGCATTCATCGTACGGCTGGGCGAGGCGAGCCCGGCCGACGTCAAGGTGGAGAAGGCCAACGGCGAGGTGACCGTCGAGGACGACGACAAGCCGAAGGCACCCACCCTGTCGGCCCCGGCGAACGTCACCGGCGTCGGCCGGGTGACCATCAGCGGCACGGCCGGGGCGGGCTCCACCGTCGAACTGCTGAGCGCGCCCGGCACCAGTGGCGGCACGTTCAAGGTGGTGTCCACGGTGCAGGCGGACAGCGAGGGCGCGTACTCCTTCAAACCGAACTTCACCCAGGGGTACCGGCTGCAGGTACGCGCCGACAAGCTCACCTCGGCGGTCCGCACCGTCCAGGTCCGGCAGGAACCGAAGGTCACGGTCACCTCGCCGAGCCGCCGTACCGCCCGCATCACGGTCACCGGTGATCCGGACCGGAAGGGCCAGAACGTGACGGTCCAGCGGCAGGACCGGGGCGGCTGGGACACCGTCGCCGCCGGCAGGCTCGACGGGGACGGCGAGTTCGTCACCACGGAACGATCGCTGCGTTCGGGCTCCAACGCCGTGTATCGCGCGGTCATCGCGGCGACGCCGTCGCTGGGCATCCTGGCCGGGACGTCGCCGGCCCGGACGATCCGGGTGAAATGAAGCCGTTCGGCGCGAAGGGTGGTCCGGGCGGGCCGCCCTTCCTCCGTTTCCGGGATCTCGGCCGGGCGGTCCCGGTACAGTTCGCCGCTGGTCAGGATGCTTTCGGAGCCTTCGCGTCAGGGCTGATACCCGGCTATGTGAAGGACTTTCGACCGAAAAATGCGTTCCGCCGCTAACGGTGCGATACGCCGGTTAGATTGCAGTTGGCACCGCCTCACGCGGATCTTCGCATCCCGTGTCTGCGCTGCTGAGGGCCGGTATGGCCGGCACCCCGAACCGCCCTAGGTGCGGTACCCGAACAGGCAAACCCGTCGCGAGGCGGGGACGCAAAGCCAGGGGCCTCCCCGCTGGAGGTAGCCCAGCCGCCGAAGGAGACAGGAAGAGAATGCGTCATCGACCCATCCAAGCGGCGCCGCGAGAGCGGGTGCCGTTCACGCTCTGGGGACGGAAGCGGATCCGGCAAGTCCTGGCGACTGTCGCCGCTTCGGCTGCTGCCCTCGTCCCAGCGACGTTCGTCGCCTCACCGGCGCTCGGAGCGCCCGTTCCCAACCTGACGATCACGCCTGCCGGCGGCTATGAAGGCGGGAATGCCGCATTCGTCGTCACCTACACGGGCGCTTCGTCCTCCGGCGTGATCACCTTCACTACGGATACGGGCGGTTCCAACCCGGGCACCGGCGGTGGTGACGACTGGACCGCCGCGCCGGACGTCCCCACATACACCTTCCCAGGTACGACCGCGGGTGGCGCGAACACGATCACTGTGTCGGTCGCCCTGGACACCGACGGCAACACCGAGAACGTTCCCGAGACCTTCCTCTTGAAGGCGACCAACCCCGGCGGCGCTGTCTCGACCGGTGAAGGCTCGATCTCGGATGTGCCCGCCAGCCCGGCGACGCTGACGTTCTCGGCACCCTCCGTTGTTGCCGAGTCGGCAGGAGACATCACCGTCGTCGCCAACCTGAGCGGCATCCTGCAGCAGGATGTGACCTTCCCGATCACGACAGGCGGTCCGGTGGGTTCGGGATATCCCGCGAACTCGACCGCTGTGTCCACAGGTGGTGTCACCCGGGACTTCACCGCCCCGCCGCCCGACGGCACCGTCACGATCAAGGCTGGTCAGCTCAGCGCCACGACGACGGTCGCCATCAACGACGACAATGTGGACGAGGTCGACACCCAGTACTTCTCGATCAGTTCCACGGGGCATTCGGTCGCTAACGTGACCACCGCGGCCGCCGGCATCGATGTCGGGATCACCGACAACGACGCTGCCCCGACGGTGACCATCGGTGATGCGCCGAAGGTCGCGGAAGGCGTCGCGGCGAGTTTCCCGGTCACGCTTTCGTCTCTGTCGGAGCGGAATCTGAACGTGAACTTCACCGCCTCCAGCGGTGCAGACACGGACAACGCCCGAGGCGCCACTGCCGGTTCTTATGATTCAGGCACCGATGCCCTGACCAACGACTTCGTGGGCGGCACTCAGACCGTCACGATTCCCGGGCTGACTCAGACGAAATACGTCAGTGTCAGAACGGGTACGAACAGCCCAGGGCCGGATCTCATTCTGGAGGGAACCGAGACCTTTGCCGCCAGCCTGAGCACCGCCACATCGGATGCTGCGGCACTCGGTACGACCACGACCGCTACCGGCACGATTCTTGATGCGTCAGACCCGGCCGACGCGGATGCGGCCGACTTCGACACGGACAAGACCGGAGCCACCGGTGAAGACGACTTCACCGAAGGTGACACCGGTACCACCGAGAAGAACATCCTTCTGACGATCAAGACGGCGGCGGCAACGCGCGAGGCACCGATCAAGCTGGACTACAAGTTCTCGGACGGCACGGGCACCAAGGACCTCGACTACCGGGGTGTCGACGGCACCATCACCGTTCCTGCCAGTGCCACGCTTCCCTACTCGGCGAAGATCCCGGTGACGATCATCGGCGACACGCTGAAGGAGGCCGGCGGCAACTACGAGACCTTCAAGGTCACCCTGTCCAGCTCCAACGGCACGGTCCACTCGGCCGACCTCGTAGAGAAGACCTTCGAGATCACCGAGGAGGCTGGCGACGCCCTGCCGACCTGGACGACGGCGGACGTCTCCGTCCAGGAGGGCAACACCGGCACGACCACGGCTAAGATCCCGATCACGCTGAGCGGCAAGACCAGCTCGGCGACGACGGTCAACGCCACCTTCACATCGAGCAGCGCGGTCGAGACCGGCGTGAACTCGGGCGCCACGGCGGGTGACAACGACTTCGACCTTCCGCTCACTCGCTCGGTGACGATTCCGGCCGGCAGCACGACCGGTTTCATCGAGGTGCCCGTCAACGGTGACACCGTCTACGAGAGGGACGAAGCCTTCAGCGTTGTGCTCACCACGACCAGCACGGACGTCTCCGCCGCCGAGACCGCGGATGCGGTGCACACCGCGCGTGTGTTCATCACGAATGACGACGCCAAGCCGACGATGACGCTGAACCAGATCGCCGGCACCGAGGGCACGTCGGTGCGTGTCACCGGAACCATCAACGGCGTGTCTCAGCTGCCCTACACGCTCGGTATCACCGCTGCGGGAAGCGGCGACTCGCCCGCCACCGTGGCCAAGGACTTCGAGGCCCCGGCCGCGATGCTGTCCACGCCGATCAGCGTCACCCGCGGTCAAACCGGTGCGCTGGCGGCCAATATCGGTGAGATCTACCTGCTGCCCGACGACATCGACGAGGCGACCGAGACGTTCAGCGTGACGGCGACCGAGACGACCGCGTCGCCGGTCGGGTTCGTCACCTCGGCGGGCGCGTTCCGGATCACGGATGATCCGGCGGACGTGCCGCCGGCGGGCTCGATCCGCGACGAGTCGATCGGGGAGGACGAGGGGTCCGTCGACGTCCACGTGGACTTCAAGTTCGACGAGAACACCAAGGAGACCACGCAGACCGTTCAGATCCCGTGGACCACGGTCGACGGCAGCGCCAAGGCCGGCGACGACTACGAGTACGCGAAGGGCATCCTTCAGCTCAAGCCGGGCGACCTCTCCGCGACGGTGAACGTCGAGATCCTCAACGACAAGTTGAAGGAGAACGAGGAGAACTTCTACGTCAAGCTCGGTACCCCGATCACGGCGGGCGCGGCGGTCGACAAGGCCACCGGCGAGGTCACCATCAAGTCGGAGGACGTGGCCAGCCCGGTCACTCCGACGCTGAGCGTGACCGGCCCGGCCCGCGGTGTCGGTGCGGCGAAGTTCATGGGTACGGCGGCGCCGAACACCAACGTCGAGTTGTGGGGTTCCCCGCTGCCGAACACCGACCCGACGAAGATGGAGCAGCTCACCGACGTCAACGCGGACGACGACGGCTACTTCGAGTTCGCGCCGCGGTCGATCGCCAGCGGTTGGGCGTTCGTGGTCCAGTCGCAGGACATCAACTCGGCGGTCAGGACCGTCAAGGTGACGCAGCTGCCGTCCTTCGCGGCCTCCTCGCCGAAGAAGGGTCAGCTGAGCGTCTCGGTGGCGGGTAACCCGCGGGCCACCGGCCAGGCCGTCACGGTCCAGCGGTACACCGGCGGCAAGTGGGTGAACGTCGGCAAGGGCACGACCACCGCGACCGGCTGGAAGGGCACCTTCAAGTTCAAGTCGAAGACCAAGCTGACGCTGCGGGCACACGTCGCGGGTAACGCCGCCGCCGGCATCAACGCCGGGTACTCGTCGCAGAAGAAGGTCACCGTCAAGTAGGAGAACGCGCACAAAGACGGGGGCGGCCGCCAGGCCGCCCCCGTCCCGCGTTCGTATGCGGAACGCCACTCGCCGGTCACAGAAGTACGGTTCTCAGAACCGTACTTCTGTGACCCGCCGGTAGGGGGCGGGCCGAGCTGGCGCCAGGCATTCGCTCTGGAGTCCGGTGAGCGGGCCACCGACCGCCGACCTCGGTCGCGTGTGGCTTTCGCCCCGAGGTGCTGTTCCTCGACGAGCCGT